>DUER01000001.1 GCA_011192075.1 Dehalococcoidia bacterium
AGAAGAATGATTCGAATCTTTCTTTGGGTAAGAGATCTCTTTCACTGGACAGGAAAGAGTTGGTATAGATTTAGACAAAGAATGTTTGAGCCCAAAGATTCAATCAAGGCGGGGTAAAAATGATACTACAAAGAAAAATAAACTGGTTAAGGTTACTTATTTCTGCGTTAATTTTCTCATGGCTTTTTGGCTTTCCTCAGATTCTTAATTTCCCCTCAGGGATTCAAGAAGCACAAGTCGCAACCGGCGTGGCGTATAAGAAGCAGGCGGGAGCGGCAGAGTTTGTTTTGGAAAACGAGATCAAGAATTTCCGTTTGGCTGACCGCTTGAAAGAACGATCCTTAGAAGATGCTCTACTGGGAAATGAGCATTGGAAAATGGTGTATTTTGACGACTTCTCCGCTGTTTTTGTGAGAGACAGTGAAGAGAATACGGAGGTCATTGACAGCTATGCCTATCATGTTGTTCGTCCTTCTGGGAAGCCGCCTTTTCAAGAAGAAGGGCAGGAACAAGAAGCCCTCAATGAGTATCAACGAGCTCTAGCGGTGAATCCTGATTTTGTCGGCGGCTACGCTGACTTGGCTGCGGTGTATGAATACTTGGGAGAGTATGAGATGGCGATTGAACATCTGCATACCGCGCTGGAATTGGTCTTTCGAGAACCTAGACTCTTGAGTACTCAAGGGGGAGCTAAAACTCCGTATGTACGCCTCTATACCGATTTGGCCAACATCCATGTGAAAGCCAAGGACTGGGACCAGGCAATACATTTCTATACAAAAACACTTGAGCTTGACGAGAACAATCCTCTTGCCCTGAACAACCTCAGTTTAATTTACACCAGCTATCAAATGGATCAGAAGAAATCCTTGGCAATGCTTCATCAGTATGCCGAGTATTTGGCTGAAACGAAGGATAAAAAGACACGAGAGAACGTCGAAGAGCTGATTGCCGATGTTCGAATCAATGGTCCTCGAGAAAAGCCGCCAGCCCCGCCATCAGGAGTGATCCGGCAGGCGGAGTTTGCAGGCTATATGAGGGATCCTCTGGCCCATCTGTATTTCCGATTTGTCTCGCCTTCGCCTTTCAATTCCGAAACACATAGTTCCTGGAACTGGGGAGTACCCAGTGACCTCTCGACTGCAGGCGGTAGTGACAATAGAAGCATCATGATGGGTTTGGCCAACGTGAGCGGCACCAATATGCGCATCAAGCAGCTCTGGCACAGGGTACAGATAGGGGGGGGGAATTTCCGCATCGCTCTTTATTTTGGAGGCGCTTCAATTGGCGACATTAACGGGGCTACTCTTCAGTTTGACAGCGGAGCGATCACGACAAGCGGGGCTGGCTACTATTCTGCCGACAACGTTGACGTTGATTGGCCAAGCGGCACCGTCACTCACATTGCCGCTAAACTTGGGACCACTCGGTACTACTATGTAGCTACTCCGCCACAGCAAAACTGCGAACTTTTCGACGAGAGCTGGACTGAACCCGGCACCGACACTGCCGTTGCCTATCCTGCCGGACCCGTGGGGGCTCAAGCGCTTGACTACGGCTACTGCTACCAGGAGTGGTTGACTTATGTGCTTTACCCGACGATTAGTTCGGTTACCCCGAGCTCGTTTGGTGATACCGATACCGGCATTGTCATCGCAGGAGACGGTTTTGAGGTGGATGATGAGTTTGGTGCCGGCACCTCCAAGGTTTGGCTAACTCAAAATAATGACTGGAATACTCCCGGAACCAAGGTCCAGCAAACGGATACGGCATGGAGCAATACCTCCATCACCTTTACGGTGGTGCAAGGGGCTTTATCTGCGGGTAATGTGTATCTCTGGGTGGAAAATTCTGACGGCGAGCATAACGCCAGTGGTGAGACAGTCACAATGACTGCCGGTGGCCCCACGACCACCATTGGGGACGGCACTTCGCCCGCCAACAAAGACGTGGCGCCGGAAAGCACCAACAACGCCGTAGATGCCTTCACTCTGGTCACTAACACTGAACCCGAGACGGTCACGGCCCTCTCCGTGACCTTTACCGGCACCGATGTGAACGACGTGGCCGCCAGTGGGGTTAAAATCTACGAGGACGACGGCGGCACCGCCAACGAGTGGGATGCCACCGACACGCTGATTGATACCGTGTCCTTCAGCGGCAGCACGGCTAGCTTCACCGGATTGAACATTTCGGTGAATACTTCTGCGACCCAGTACCTGGTCACCTACGATATCGCGGCTGGAGCCACCGACTCCAACACCCTCCAGGGGGCCGTCACAGCCGCTACCGTGACCAACACGCTGGTCAACAACGATGCCCCCGATGCCACCCTGACTGTGAACGTTTGTACTGATATCTATTTTAACCGGAAGAAGATCACCATACAATCCAGTCAGGTCAGTGGTTCCTCTGACTTTACAGATTTCCCTGTCCTTATCAGTCTATCTGGGGATTGGTTAAAAACAACTACTGCTGATCCTACAAACGGGCGCATAGAAAATGCCAATGGTTATGACATTATCTTTAAGGATTCAACAGAAACGGTCCAACTGGACCATGAGATTGATCTATACGACGGGTCTGCCTCTGGGGGGACGCTTCTCGCTTGGGTGAGAATCCCCACCCTTGATTATAACGATGATACTATCATTTACATGCATTATGGAAATGACTGCATCAGCTCTTCTCAGGAGAATGTACCAGGAGTATGGGACTCAGACTATGTGGCTGTCTGGCATCTTAAGGAGAGCGGCTCAACCGTCTATGACTCTACAAGTAACAACAACGACGGAAGTAAGGTGAGTTCGCCGAGTTTTGTCGATGGCAAAATCGGCAAGGCGTACAACACCACAAATGGTTACTTCAGTGTGCCCTACAGTTCTTCCCTGGATTTTGTGAGTGGCAGCATGTTTATCGAGTGCTGGGCAAAGTACGATGACTTTACTGGCGGGACAGACCCAGGTATTTTTGTTTGGGGTGGCGGAGACACCGATATGTTCGGGTTTAGCGATCCTACTACACCGAGGTTCCGTATAAACTCTACGACTTTAGAGACTGGTACGGCAAGTGCTGATACCTGGTACTATTATGTAGGTAGGTATACTGGAAGTAATATGTATACTTACCATAACACCAGCCAACTGGGGAGCGTATCTAAATCCGGTAATACCGCTTTCGAGAACGGCACAAACACGATTGGGTATAGATCAGAGTATAGCTCTTCCATCGATGGAATTATCGACGAGCTGCGCATCTCAAAGACTGATAGAGGCGTAGATTATATGACAACAACATACAACAACCAGAATTCTCCTGCCACTTTTTATAATGTGGAGGATGAAGAATGTAGCTACTCTTACAGGAGACCGATCACTATCAAAGCTAGCGAGGTCAGTGGTACCTCTGACCTTACCGATTTTCCTGTCCTTGTCAGTATCTCAGACACTTGGCTGAGGACAACCACTGAAGACCCCACAAACGGCCATATAGTTAGTTCAAATGGCTATGATATTATATTTAAAGATTCAGGTGGCACGCAGTTAGACCATGAGATAGAAGATTACGACGGGTCTGCCTCTGGAGGGACGCTTGTCGCTTGGGTGAGAATCCCTACCCTTGATTATAATGATGATACAGTCATCTATATGTATTATGGAAACACCTGTATAACTTCTTCTCAGGAGAATGTAACCGGGGTGTGGAGCAATAATTATGAGGCTGTATGGCATTTAAGTGAAGACCCTACGGACTCCAGTCCAGCATTTAAGGATTCAACTTCTAATAATAATGACGGGACAGATTACGGAAGTA
>DUER01000010.1 GCA_011192075.1 Dehalococcoidia bacterium
ATTAGGCTATTCAGAACTGGAGAAGATAAATCCCGGCCTCATCATGACTTCTATCACCCCTTTTGGTCAGACGGGGCCTTACAAGGACTACAAGGCTTCAGACCTCGTTTGTTGGGCTATGGGGGGTCTGCTCGCCCAGACTGGTGACCCTGATAGACCTCCAGTACGCATAAGCCATATCAACTTTGCCTTTCTGATGGGGAGTATGGATGCCGCTTGGAGTACGGCAATAACCCTTTACTGGAGAGGCTCGTCAGGGGAGGGACAACAAGTTGATGTATCGATTCAGGAAAGTATGGCCAAGACAATATATTTGGCTCATGAGACTTGGGAAGTGACTGCGGAGGAACGCCAGAGAGGAAGTTCTTTTTATAAGGTAGCTTTCTCGGAAGCGACTTTGAGGACGGTATGGCCGGTTAAAGATGGCTATCTTTACCTGATGCTTCACGGTGGTGAGTTTGGCGGGCGTGAGAATCCACGGTTGGTAGGATGGATTGAGGAGGAGGGGATGGCGGATGACTTTCTTAAGGGGATAAAATGGCCCGAGCTTGATTGGAGGGGTAAGTCACAGGAGGAGGTGGAGCAGATACATGACTATTTCGCCCGGTTCTTCAAAACAAAGACGAAGACTGAGATAATGGAAGGCTCTCTCAGCAAAAGCATTGTGTTACAGCCTATCAATGCACCCCGGGACATTCTGGAACATCCTCAACTTGAGGCTCGGGATTACTGGCAGGAGTTGGAGCATGCTGATTTAGGTACCACCATCCGCTATCCACGTCGCTTTTGTTTGCCCTCGGAGAGCCCTTGTAAGCTGTGGCGTCGTGCCCCCCTTATCGGAGAGCACAATGAGGAGATTTATCACAAGGAACTGGGCTTCTCCAATGAAAAGCTCCTTACCTTAAAACAAGGGGGGATAATCCAAACCGTTAAGGGAAGGAAGATGGCTAAAAGAGTGCTCGACGGAGTAAAGATTGCTGCCTTTGAACAGGCGCTAGCTGGCCCTCTTACTACAACCATCCTTGCCAGTTATGGGGCTGAGGTAGTTAGGATAGAAACTGGGACTCGGCTGGATTGGCATAGGCAGGCAGGACCATTTATAGATAATGTATCCTTGCCTGATCGTTCCGTTCCTTATCTATTTGTAAATGCTGGGAAATTCGGTGTAACCCTCAATCTTAGGAAGCCTGAAGCAATAGAAGTAGCCAAGAGAATCATAATGTGGGCCGATGTTGTGGTTGAGAATTTTGCCGGGGGAGTAATGGCTAGGCTGGGCCTGGGATATGAAAACATCAGGAAGATAAAGCCCGATATTATTATGCTCAGTGCTGGTATCTACGGGCAAACAGGGCCCTTTGCTGAGGTCAAGGGTCATGGGGGACCCCTAACGGCTTTGACAGGATTCCCCCTTCTCTCTGGTTTTCCTGACCAGATACCACAGTTCCCAGGCTTTGCTATCACCGATTTTATTGCTCCGAGGGCTAATGTGCTGGCTATAGTTGCTGCCCTTGACTATCGCCGCCGAACCGGCAAAGGTCAGTACATCGATGCATCACAATTTGAATGTGCTGTTCACCTTTTGTCCCCCGTTTTGTTGGAGTATGAGGTCAATGGAAGAGAGGCACAAAGAATAGGAAACAGGTCTACTTATGCTGCTCCCCATGGTGTTTATCGCTGTCAGGGGGACGATAGGTGGTGCGCTATCACTGTGTTTAATGATGAAGAATGGGATAAATTCTGCCAGGCTATAGGTAGTCCTGTCTGGACTAAAGACCCTGAATTTTCCACCCTTAGGGACAGGCTTGAGAACCAGGACAAACTGGATAGATTGGTTGAGGAATGGACTATAAATCACTCCCCGGAAGAAGCGATGAAGATAATGCAAGTGGCTGGGGTGGCAGCCGGAGTGGTGCAGAGTGGCCAAGACCTGGGCAATGACCCGCAGTTAAAGCGCAGGCAATTCTACTGGAAGCTGGAGCACCCAAGTGACATAGGCAATTTCACTTATAGTGGCATGCCAGCCAGGTTATCAAAGACCCCTTACGAAATGAGACGTGCCCCCATGTTAGGAGAACACAATGAACATGTGTGCACCCAACTCCTCGGTATGCCAGATGAAGAGTTCATCCAGTTGATGGGAGACGGGGTTTTTGACTAGTCTGAGGCCATCTAACGCATTGGACCTTTTATAAGGGTTAGAGAATAGGGGCTGGGTAATATGACTTGCTAGCTCTGGGGTCCTCCAAAACCGGTCACTGTCGCTTTAGAGTTATTATTGAAAGTTCATTCTGTGAATATGATAGAACGGATAAGAAGAACCGGGAACCACAAAGCTGCTTGATAAACCGGGACGGTCAGCCTATTATTTAACCCAGGTGTGGAAAAGAACCGGGCAGAGGCCCGAAGCACAACTAAACAAACATCTTGATCCTTTGCCCCCCAGTGCTATAAATTTATTTCCCCTTTCGTAGAGAGCTGACCGAAGGTGACCATCATAAAAGATGAAGACACGCGACATCAATGATGATATGCCTTCATCACGTAGCCTGGCAGGTTATGATTTGCCTAACGAGACAGCCATCCAGCACCTCTACAACGTTGGTGACGAAGCAAAGCCTATGGGGTGGCAAGGATTAGCTTCCTGTGCCAAAGGAGCAATACTGGTGGCAGACCAAGTGGTCAAGCGGGTTAAGCCTGACTAACTAGATGTCAAAAGAAACTCCGGCATTGGTAGCAAACAGCAAGGGAGACTAAGCAACAGGAAACTTCTTAGCCGATGACACCATCCTTGATATATCTGGATAGTTCTTGGTCTCCTATGCCTAATAGCTCCTGATACACATAGCGATTGTCTTGCCCCAGAAGAGGAGCCGCTCGCCCAAATTGGGCTGGTGTGCGCTCAAGCCTTATTGGCGTGCTATCAAAGACGGTCTTACCCAGTACAGAGTGCAATGCCTCAACAAAGAAATTTCTGGCGGCAAGCTGAGGGTCTTCCGCCAGTTCACGGGCGTCCTGAACCATACCAGCAGGAACTCCCTCCTCTTGCAGCAAGTTCATTACCTCGTCTGGACTATGTTGGGCAGTCCACTGTTCCAGCAACTCATTCAATTCCTCAATATGCTCCCTCCGTTGCCAAAGTGTGGAGAACCTTGCCTCTTTAGTCCAGGGAGGATTACCTAAGACATGACAGAGAGCGTGCCATTC
>DUER01000100.1 GCA_011192075.1 Dehalococcoidia bacterium
CTCTCGGCGGCGTAGAGGAGTTCAACAAGGCGAGCCCAGTGCATAGCGAGGGTATGATGGACTGGTTTCCCCCCCAGAGTGGAGTACATCTGCTCGTAGGCTTCTTGGGCTAAGGGAGTAGCCATACCATCAGCAGCATTAAGCCGAGCCAACGGTGCTACCCGAAAAACACCACTCTCTTTGCCATCCACAAACCCCTTCCAACCAACTTTCTTGAGGTAGGGGAATTTGGCATAACTCCATGGTTCGACATGCTCGGCAACATGCTCAAGATATTCCCTGGGGGCATATTTAGCAAACTCCTTGCCCTCCGGGTCAACTACTCTCACTTTACCATCATAGAAGTTAACTTTATTGTTTTCATCAACCAAACCCATATAGTAGGTACGATGAGTATAAGCATCACTGACAATCATATCGACATATTCTTTGTTTTTGAGAACAATATCATCAAAGACTTTCAGCGACAGCTTGCCAAACTCCACAGAATCCCTGGCTATTTGTTGGACTTCCGCTATTTCCTCTTTATTCAGCCCCTTACTGATACCGCCGGGCAAGCCGAAGACAGGATGTACAGCTCTACCGCCGAGCATATGGATAATTTTATGGTTTTGCATACGGGTTTTAATTACTGCTCCACCCAATTCCAGTCCCACCTTGCCGATAACCCCTAAAATATTGCGCTCGGCTACGGGTGCGTCTGGCCCCATGATAAAGTCGGGGCCACCGAGAATATAGAAATGGGTAGTATGGTCAGTAACATAGAAGGCACTGTAGAAAAGCTCACGCAGTTTTTTGGCTGGACTTGGCGGGTCAACCTGGAATAGATCATCCAGTGTTTTAGCCGATGCCAGATGGTGGGCTTCGGGGCAGACACCACAAATCCTCTGCGTTATCTGAGGTAACTCTTCAGCCGGTCGCCCTTCACAGAATTTCTCAAAGCCCCTTAGCTCCGGGATTTGAAAGTAACTGTTCTGCACCTCGCCATCTTCATTGAGGAAAATTTCTATTTTACCATGACCCTCAAGCCGGGTGATGGGGTCTATGGTTATTCTTCTCATTTTATTCGTGCTCTCCTTAATATTGAATCAGGTAGACTGTAGCGATAGAAAGTACCTACCGGGTCAACAATATCATTAATAATCCTCTGGATTTCCTGAGGATCATCAGTGTCAATTACTGAGGCTACCGCACTCAGGAATTTAGCTCCCTGGTCAACAACCCCTTCTACTGGTCCGTAGCAGCCGGTGCACGGCATGTTAGCCTGCGGGCATGGTGCACCACATCCACCTCTGGTAGCGGGTCCAGCACAGAGGAGCCCCTGTTCAAGAAGGCATATTCCCGGTTCCGGGATAATTTCATAGTTGCGGTAAATCTGCTTAATCTTTTTCACATCCCTCTGGTGCGGGCAATCGTCACATACCGCTTTGGAATTATGGGTTATCACTGTTCCCTTCGGCGGCAACTTGTCTTCAATCAAGGCTTCCAAAGCTAGCCAAGTGGTCTTTTCTTCCGGCGGGCAACCAGGGATGACATAGTCCACATCTACAGTCTGGCGAAGAGTCTTGACCGTATCGTAGAATTCGGGGAGAGTAAGTTCGCCTTCGGGCACCTGACAGCTTGTCTGGGGATAGATTTTGCCTTTGTTGTCTGTTGACTCTGTCTCGATGTAAACTCGGTCAAAAATCATCTGCCGATTGAACAGGTTACCTAGCCCTGGAATACAACCCTCATAGGCGCATGAGCCGTAAGCAATTAATACCTTGGACTTTTCTCGAAGCATTTTGGCCATATGTTCTTGCTCCGAATTTCTAATAGCACCGTTGAACAGACAGGCATCTATACTCTTATCAGGCATGGCCTCAACATCTTTATACTTGACATCAATAGCTACTGGCCAAAAAACAATATCGGCGGCTTCAGCTAACTTAAGGAGTTTATCACCAATCTGAAGCTGAGCAATCTCACAACCCCCACAACTTGCTGCCCAGTAAAAAGCTACTTTAAGCTTTGGCATTTCACTCTCCCAACCTATTTTGCCTCACTAAGAATGTCCAAACTGCAGAAGGTACACATCAGGCATATTCCATTGCCGCACTACGTCACAGAGTGAGCATTTCCGGGTAGATATGTCTATAGGCAAGGTTGTAGTTATAATTTACATCAAAAACACGCTTGCGTCAAGCCTCTTGGGAGAGTCACTCTATAGGTTAACTAGGCGTCTTACTCCCAGCAGGCCTGTCATTGACCTAGCTCAGCAATCAGAATATTAAGGGCAAGCTCACCGTCATATTTCCCTGTCTTAATAGCCAGGTCAGTTTCTAAAAGTTTGTGGTATACCTCTATAACCCGCGACAAAGGATACCTAGCAGATTGCTCTAGTGTCTTACGCAAAGCAAACTCTGAGGACAAACCTAACCTATTTTGAATCTCCACCTCGGGTTCTCCCTGGCTTTTTAGCTCCTTGGCTCGAACTATCCTGTGAACCTGCCGTGATAGCATAAACAGTAGATAGGCTGGGGCGGCTCCTTCTCGCAGTAACTGCTGTAGCGATTTCTCGGCTATCCCAGGCTTAAACTCAAGGATAGCATCAACCATGGCAAAAACATTAGTCTCCTGAGCATAACTTACCAACGTCCTAACATCCCCCTCCTCAATACGGCGACCTAAGGTGAACAGGGCTAGCTTTTTAATTTCATTAGCCATAATCCATAAATTGCTTCCTACAAGTTTAGCCAGTAAGTTTACCGCCTGGGGCGATATGCTACCACCTTCCTCTCTCACCTGCTTTTGAATCCACTGCTGGAGCCTGGTGTCTCTCAGTAGAGGGAAACGCTTCACTTCCGCTTTGCCTGAAAGCTCCGTTAATAGAGGGTTGTTGCTTGTTACCTTACCATCTACTAATACTACTATTGTGCTCTCAGGAAGCTTACTAATGCAGGCAGCCAATGATTTACCCTCGTTTTCTGGGTTAGTTACCTGTGCCGTTTTCTTCCGGGGACTGAACTTACCCTTGGGTTCAAAACGCGCTAATAATCCCTCAACAATGACCAGGCGTTTTTCAGCTAAAAAAGGCACCGTTTCGCAAATGCTTCTTAATTGAGCCAGGGGCAACTGTTGACCATCAAGCACAGTGGTATTAGCTGGTAGAAGGTCATGGTCACCGATACTTTTTTTAATCCCCTCAAGTGTTTGGCGGAGAGAAAAGTCGTCCTGCCCCTGTAGTATATATAGCAAGGTTTCTTCTCCTATTCCCAGCTTACCCATTTTATCATACCGAGAATACAATCTCTATTGAAGGACGGCACTACAAAGAGTAGAATAGAGACAACAGTCTTTTTGACGCCGGTATCGGTAAGTTAACAGGAGAGAGATGATGTCAGAACAGGCTAACGAAATACAGAAGCTAGTTGCTATCGCCACTGATTTAGGACTTTCCGCTGAGCTGAGGGTTAAAGCTATAAAACTGCTGGGCAGCATTGGCACCCATGAAGCACTTCGGGCTTTGCTAGACCTAGTCGCCAATGAGAAGCTAATTCGTGAGGAAAGAGAACTAGCCCTTAAGCAAGCCGGAGTCATAATAAAATTAGGGCATTAATCACTCCAAACTCCTTTTCATATAATTCACGAGGGGTAGGTAAACTCACCAATGAGTGTTGATATCGGCATTATTGGGCTCGCCAAAAGCGGCAAGACAACCATTTTTAATGCTTTGACCCGAGGCAAAGCCAGTACCGAAAGTTTAACCCCAAATATTGGCATCACTAAGGTTCCGGAGCCCCGGCTTCAAATGCTGGCCGATATGCTTCATCCTAAACGTGTGGTCCCGGCTGAGACAAGATACATTGACATTGGTGCTTCAATCAAAGGCATGGCTAAGGAGCAGGCTATAAGTGGTCCACTCCTGAATCTGCTTAGCCCTGTAGAGGCTCTTATTAATGTAGTCCGTGCCTTTACCGATGACAGGATACCCCATGTTGAAGGTAGCCTTAATGTGGAACGGGATATGGCCAATATAGATTTGGAGCTTGCCTTTTCCGACCTGGCGATACTAGAGAGAAGGTTGGAGACAATAAATATATTCCTAAAGGGAGCTAAACAGTCCGAGCGCCAGGGTCTTCTCCATGAGCAAGAGCTGTTAAATAAGCTCAAGGCTAATTTAGAAAAAGAGGTACCTATTCGAGAACAAGGGCTAACCCCTGATGAAACCAGAGCTATCGCTAATTATCAGTTTCTTAGTGCCAAGCCACTTTTAGTAGTGGTCAATATTGGTGAAGACCAGCTACCTCAGGCGTCATCTTTAGAAGCTGAGCTGAGCTCGCGTTACTTACGACCAAAATGTCGCCTGATTACCCTCTGCTGTAAGTTAGAAATGGAGCTAACTCAATTAGATAATAGTGACGCTGAGGCATTTCGTGCCGAGTTGGGTATAAAGGAATCCGGGCTTGACCGCACCATTAGAGCCTCGTATGAATTGTTAGGGCTAATTTCGTTTTTCTCTATTGCCTCGGATGAAGTTAAGGCCTGGTCAATTCAAAATGGTACCAATGCGCTAAAAGCGGCCGGTAAAATCCACTCTGATATGGAAAGGGGCTTCATTCGGGCCGAGGTAATCAGTTATGACGACCTGATGAAGTGCAGCAGCCTGGCTGAGGCTCGCAAGAAAGGGCTATTACGACTAGAAGGCAAGAGCTATATAGTCCAGGATGGAGATGTAATCACCTTCCTGTTTAATGTCTAAACCTATCTGGCTAATCCTCAATTTCAAGTTCAAACGCTCGATGCAGGGCACGAACCGCGTCCGTAACCATCGCCTCATCAATAATGCAAGTTATCCTTATCTCTGAAGTGGTAATAAGTTGGATATTTATACCCTGCTCACTGAGTACCCCAAACATCCTGGCCGCATAGCCGGGTGTGTTCTGTATCCCGGTGCCGATAACACTAACCTTGCCTAACTGGGAGTCACTGACGCACTGCTTGGCACCAATCGATTCGGCTATCGGCTTTACCACCGCCATTGCCCTATTGAGCTGGCTTTTAGCCACGGTAAAGGTTAAATCAGTAATATTCTCAATACTGGCATTCTGAACAATGGTATCTATATTGATTCCTGCCTTGGCTAAGGGCTCAAAAATAGCCGCGGCAATACCCGGTCGGTCAGGAATACCAACCACGGTTATCTTGGCCACATCAAGGTCATGAGCTACACTCCTCGCCTTATTTCGTACTTCCATTGATACCCCTCCATGAATTAATGTCCCTGGACTATCAGTGAAGCTTGAGGCTACCACTATAGGTATATTAAATAGCTCCCCCAGCTCAACCGCCCGGGGGTGTATCACCTTAGCTCCATAACTTGCCAGTTCCAGCATCTCCTCGTAGCCTATCTCAGTCAAATGACGAGCTTCCGGAACTAGATGAGGGTCAGCGGTATAGATCCCCTCAACATCGGTATATATCTGGCACACCTCCGCCACTAAACCAGCCGCCAGAGCTACAGCGGTGGTATCAGAGCCGCCCCGCCCTAGCGTAGTTATATCCATCTCATCAGTAATACCCTGAAAGCCGGCCACAATGACGATATTCCCCTTGTTAAGCTCCTTGACTACTCGTTTGGACTCAACCCTCAAGATACGAGCTCGGCTGTAGGTTGAATCGGTCTGTATCCCTGCCTGGGCACCGGTGAGGCTAATTGCTTTGTAACTCATATCTCTCAATGCCATTGCCAGCAAGGTACTGGAGACAATCTCACCGGTAGAAAGCAATACATCAAGCTCTCTCTCTCCAGGCTGCGTAGACACCTGTCGAGCCAGTTCGATTAGCTCATCGGTGGTACCCCTCATAGCCGAGACGACTATCACCACCTGCTCACCCTTATCCTTGGTGGCAGCTATGCGCCGAGCCACACTCTTAATCCGCTCCGCATCCGCCACTGATGAACCACCATACTTTTGAACAATTAAAGCCATTTATTGCCCTCTGAGCCTACCTATAATTTTATACCCTTCGTCAATAAACAAGCCAGTGCTTTTCGTCTCAGCTTCGGTGAACCTCTGCGCTCCGTTAGTGGTAACCCCCTCTCCCCATAGCATGAATGGCACCGGGTCAGCGGTATGGGTCTGAAGTTTAATCGGTGTTGGGTGGTCAGGCAAAATCAGCATTCGAAGATCGTCTGCCTGCCAGGAGCGGAGTCGGCTGACAACCTCGTTATCTACCCTCTGGATAGCCTCTATTTTGTCATCAATAGAGCCGGTGTGAGCTGCCTCATCCGGGGCTTCAATATGGATAACGATCAAATCATGTCCCTTAAGTGCTTCTAGAGCACCGCTTGCTTGAGCCGCGTAATCATTGTCCAGGCTATCAGTTACCCCGGCTATATCTAATACCTCCATCCCCACCATTCGGGCTAAACCGCGGAGAAGGTCAACCCCGGATGTCATTGCCGCATCAAGACCGTAAACCTGCTTAAATGCTGGCATCTCAGGCACTTGGCCACTACCCCAGAAGAGCCAGATTGTTGTCGCCGGTATATGGCGGCGAGACCTCCGTTCTATATTTACCGGGTGGTCTCGGAGCACTGCCTTCGAGTTTGCCATCAGGTCTCGTAATATATTGCTTCCCGGACCACTGGGCAGGAACCCACTAACCGCCTTACCTGAAATATCATGCGGGGGCGTGCAGATAGCCAAAAGTGTGTCCTCCTGTCCTCTGAGCTTACAAATATGTCGGTAGCTGATGCCAGGGTAGAAGCGAACTTGGTCATTACCTAGGCTTTCATTTAGAGCAGTGATAAGCTGTTGCGCCTCGCCGGTGCTGATATGACCCGAGCTGTAGTTCCACATCCTACCGTTATGAACAGCTACCAGATTGCAGCGGAAAACGACCTCCCCATCATCAATGGGAATACCCATGCTTTTGGCTTCAATGGCAGCCCGACCTCGGTAGTATACCTTTGGGTCGTAGCCAAGTATCGACAGGCAAGCGCAGGCGCTAGACGGTTCCATCATGGATGGAACGGTGCGGACAAGCCCAAGAGTACCTGCCTGAGCCATAGTATCAAGATTGGGCGTATGAGCTAGCTCTAAGCAGGTCTTACCACCACGCTCCGGCAACGGTAACCCCGAGGCACCATCAATTATTAGAATACAGTATTTCAATAAACTCGCCTCTCTTTGACTTTCCTCTGAAGGAGGGAAGGGCAAAACTTTAAATAAACCACATCTTACGTGCTGGTGAATTTAGATTCTCTGTGATTACTATAAACGTCGGGGCAAGTATCAGTCAAGGCGATGTTTAACGCAAAGGGGTGACCATAATTCCAAAAGAGAAGTTCGGGAACTGTGGTAACTGGTGTACCAGTTAATTTTTATAGAAAATTGTGGTAAGATAGATTATTGAAGTAGGAGTGTAGCTCAGTTAGGGAGAGCAGCGGTCTCCAAAACCGCAGGGCGGGGGTTCGAGTCCCTCCACTCCTGCCACTTTTTAGCTTGGTGTGGCTTCCAATTTCTTCGGTAGCGAGGTGTGTCTAGATTCAATTGCAAACATTTTGCTAACATCTTGAGTTTTTACCAGTTCTGGTTGTAGCATTTCATTCAGTCGCCTCATAGCAGCCTGTTGCAAACCTCCGATGACATGGGAATACACTGTAACATTACCCCGGTGTAGTTTGATGATATAATATTTGCGTGGATAAAAGTAAGTCATTTAGGTTGTTGTTTTAAGGAGGGAATATAGATCAGATTAGTATCGGGACACTCCAAGCGGCGGACCTTCCGCAGGCTGCCATCGTACTCGCTCGTGCCTTTTCTACTAATCCTCTCGCGATAGCGGTTTACCGGGAGCAGCGTGACAAGGAACGACACATGGAGGCTACATTCAGGCGTCTCTTGGAGCATATGCCAGGCCGAGTGTTCATCGCAAAAAAGGACGAGCTGGTGGTCGGCATGATGCGTTTCATTGAATGGCCACACTGCCAAACGTCAATTATTCGGACATTGAGAAGCCTGCCCATCATGCTCATCAGACTTAGGGGCATGGCAATAAGAAGGTTAAAAGTTCAGTACATCTGGTCAAGACATCATCCGAGGGAATCTCACTGGCACCTTGGTCCTGTAGCCGTCGTACCTGAGATGCAGGGGCAGGGCGTCGGGAGCCTTCTGCTGGAGTACTTTTGTAGGTATGTGGATCAGGTGGAAGGGGAGGCGTATTTAGAAACGGACAGGCTAGAGAACGTACGTCTCTATGAGCGTTTCGGATTCTCGGTAACCGAAGAAGCACTGTTGCTCGGCGCGCGAAACTGGTTCATGTGGCGTCTACCGCACCAGGATATCCCTCAGCCAAATGGTTAAGCAGAGGCAAGGCGCTTGCATTACTCTTTCATAGGAGCGTATTATTACCTAACATTGTAAACTTATTAACAAATGGACAGGTTTGACCTAATCGAGTGTCTAGCTAACATTGCGGGGCAACCCGAGTAGAATCAATACATGAGGGGATAGAAGATGACCATAGACGAATTCGTAGAGAACATGAAGCAGAAGGCTTCACAGGAACTGCTTGAGGTCTCAGGTACCGGGAAGCTATCTAAGAGGACCTGGACCTTCCCCAACGGGCATGCTGAAATCATAGTGATCAGAGGCGGTGCCATCGAGAAGGCGGCAATCCAATACATGACACTACAAGGCTTCACAGTGCCTGGTATAACCGGTGAACTTGAAGCCGTAGTATACCAGATGGAGGTGTTTCCTGATAACCCTTACTGTCCCATGGGACACTTCAATACCGAGTGGACGGCAAAAGGGCCTCGCCATTGGAATATGAACCTGGATTTGTTCCCGGCCGTGCGCGTCGAGGAAGACCTCAGAGCAATGAAGGCTGCCATGGATGTGGTTGCTGACCGGTTCGGGAGGGATAGGGAGAAAATCAGGGAAGGGCTCGATACGCAATACACAATGGAGCATTTCGCAGCTCCACTCGCCACCAAGGTGGGATGTAAACTACTGGAACTCAAAGATGAAGACCTCGACTTATTCGTCGCTGCCTACGAGACGTTCTTTGGCGTGTACCTTGATATCATTAGTAAGAGAAAGGGGATTGCCTACACCGAAAACGATGTGCAGCTTAAGCTGGAAAGAAACGGCAATTGGCTCGAATACCTGATGTTAAAGGACGGGGCGTTTAAGGCAGCACGGGACCAAGTGCCGCCAGAGATGCTGATTGAAATGTGCCTCCCGCCATCGGCTGTCTTTTAAGAACGGCTAAGCTATTGACAAATTAAAAAGTGGAATCAATGAGACGTGTACCAACAAACCAGGTTCGAACAGCTATGCCCAATTACCTTGGTCCCCTCTAATGATAACATCTATGACTCA
>DUER01000101.1 GCA_011192075.1 Dehalococcoidia bacterium
AAAGCAGGACAGACTATCTCCACTGCCGTACAGGAGGAAAACCTGGGATTAGAAGTTACAGCCATCTCCCAATATATTAACTGGTGGCAAGAGACCTATATTAACTATTATGATCATGAGGTTTACATGAAAGGCCTGGCCCGCTCTTATGTTTTGGGTACAGAAGAGACGGCGAACTACTTTCTCGGACTTATCAAGGAAACGCTGCCTGCCACCTGGAATCCATATTCGTCACCAACAGGAGAAGTCATGAGAAGGATAATGCCCATCATCGAGCAGGAGAGACCTGATATACTCCAAAAACTACAAAGAACAAGTTTACCATTTGCCGAAATTATTGCTGAAATAACCAAGATTAGCAAACCGGTGTCATAATAACTAAAATGAACGGAGGACGTAACTTATGGCTAAGAAATATGATGTGATTGTGGTTGGTGCTGGTCCAGCTGGGTTTCTGGCGGCCAAGGCGGCGGGAGAAAATGGGCTTGAAGTAGCCCTCTTGGAAAGAAAAACAGACCCTACAATAATGGACAGGGCTTGCCTGCAGACTTTAATCTCTGCAAACGAGTACTTTTTTAGAAACTTATTACGATACAATACCAAGGATAAACGTATCTGTTTCTCCTCCGATGGTTTTTCTTTTAAATATGATGGCCCCTACATCAACCTATACAGCTTGGCCGCATATACCCCCAATGGTCACAAAATAGAACACGGTGACGTAAAAGAACAAAAGGGGAAAGGTGAGCATGGCAGGATTGGCATTGGTCTAGATAAGGAAGCCTTATTTCGAAATCTACTAGAAGAAGTGAAAGCTTGCAGCGTTGATGTCTTCCCCGGTATAAACGTGCATAAAGTAACCACCACGGCTGATGGGGTAAGAGCTGAGGGAAGCGGACAGAGCTTTGAAGGCAGGTATATCATCGCCGCTGATGGAGTGAACTCACGGGTAGCCGAGGTGATGGGGTTTAATAAAGACCGCTACTATTACTGTAACCTCTATGCTCTATCCTACTATCTGTCTGGTGTGGAGATGCCAGAGCCTCAACAGGTTTCTCTAGTATGGGCTTACGGGAACGAAGGTGCTTTCCGGGGCTATATAATGCCTCGACCTATTAAGGGGGAATATTACTTATTATTACTGACTGTTGACCCCAGGGTAAATCTTGAAGCAGGGGTGGATTACTTTATGACAGAGGCGATCTGTGCCCCCTGGTTTAAGAGGGCTAAAAAATTAAAGTCATTCTCCGCGGTATGCAATTGCTATTCTCCCATCATCGAGCCCTATAAAGACCGCGTTTTGGTCGTCGGAGATGTGGGCGCAACACAAGAACTAGAAAATAACGGAGCTATGGTCAGTGGTTGGAAGGCAGGACAGGCTATCTCCACTGCTGTCCAGGAGGAAAACCTGGGATTAGAAATTACGGGCATCTCCCAATATACTAACTGGTGGAAGGAAGCCTACATTAGAGACTGTCCCCATGAGCTTTATATGACAGGCATGAGCATGCCTTATATTTTGCCCACAGCAGAGGATATAAACTATGTTTACAGTCATATCACAGAACCCGGGGCTGCCTGCTGGAACCCGTATACAGCATCGAACTCTTTGAGAGACAGCATGGCAAAGGCAGTTGCCATCACCCAGAGGGAGAGACCAGATATATTCCAAAAACTACAGAGAAAAAGCTTACACCCTAAAGAACTACTTGCTGAGATAACCAAGATCAGTAAACCGGTATAATAGTATCCAAGATGAACAGAGGAGACCACTTATGACTAAAAAATACGATGTAATCGCGGTATGTGCTTGTTAAACTCTGACCGGAAGGCTTACATTTGCCTTTTCCTGAGAGACTACCCTCTCTCATGTCCCGTTGCTAACTCTCCCCGGCAACCAATGATTTACCGGCTTGGTATGCCTTCTCTAGCTCCTTGGGGAATCTAAGGATCATAGCCTTTCCTTTGTCATCAAGACCACCGAGTACTCCGATAAAACCACAGGCTGATAATACTTCGACAGGTTCGATGCCAAAGTTGGTAAGTATAAACATGACCTTCTCAATCACAGAATCGTAAAAGGAATCCACAAAGGGGGAACCATAGGTGCCAATTACCATGCCTCTCTTGCCAGCTCCGAGCTTTCCCCCCGATAAACAATACCAGCGGTCAAAGAAGATGCATAGCTGACCTGACTCCCTTCCCATGTAGACAGGGAAGCCGATGATGATAGCGTCCGAGTCCGCCATCTTTTGAAAGACGCCATTTACGTCGTCTTTTTGGGAACAGAAACCAGCCCAGCCTGGTTGCTCACATTTATAGCAGCTGATGCAAAAATTGAGTTTTATCTTCTGTAGCATGATTTTTTCTACGCTGGCACCGGCATCCTCTGCGCCGCGTAGTGCCTCATCTATCAAGACGTCGCCGTTGCCTCCTCTTCTGGGACTGCCATTGACAGCAATCACCTTCATCTCCTTAGGCGATTTTGTCGGTTTGCTTGAGGGAATATCCCACCTCTTCACCTGTATAGGCAGGGCAAAGTAGGCGTCTAGGTCAGTTTTGGGATCAATGACCAGCCTCTTGTACGTAGCCGGGTCCTCTATCCTACGGAATACATGGTTGTCGAATCTCTTACCTTCCACCATCCTGATTGCCTCAATGACCAGTTCTTTGCCAGCTTCTTTAACATCCTGTTCCTGCATAAGTAAGGAGAGGATACGAATGTATTTTCCCTTCGTTGTTTCCCTCTTAAAGGATAGACTCATACTAAGAACGGTATCCCATATTTCTTGTGCCTCTTCGGTCAGTACTGGTTCCATCATGATACTTCCTACTTTGCCCAATTAAAAATATATTTACCTCGATACCCTGGGATGTGATAACGCTTCCCCGGCAACAAAGCCTACTCGTTTACCAACTTTCGGTTTGCGACCCACAAATCCATTTAGCTTCTGCGCCAGCATCGGCTCACACCTTACCCGACTCTCTGTGCCTCGCTGGATGCCTACTAGTCTTGTTCCCGGCCTTTACTTTATAAAAGCTAGCGAGAATACCTCGCAGTTTGCTGCGGGGATGAATCGCAGGGCGGGGTAGCAAGCAGCGTCTTTAGGCACTGCAAAGTGAATTCGAGTGAAGAAGGTGTGAGAATTCGCGCCACAAATGCCCCCCAGCCTGCTGGGAGATAATTCACTCTCCTAACCATAACTATGAAATAATATTGCTTATTTGTCAATCTCTACTGGTGCTTCTTATTTCAGTTTACATAAAATACCATCATCTCTATTTATTTAAGGGACTTGATGGAGTGCATACTTATATTACTTACTCTTTCCCCAGATTAACTTTTCCATTTTCCCCTCCGGTCTGGAAATCAAAAGGAATATTCTTTCAGGTTCTATTTTGATCAATGTTTCCCTATCCAAAGCCTCATCCACTTTAGCTTTAAAATCTGCCTCAGAAGCAATATTAAGCATACCTCGCTGCATAGCTCGCCTTATCGCATTTACGACATCAAACTTAGTAACCATCTCCATAAATAATTCTTTTTGCTCACGTCTGGTTATCA
This sequence comes from Dehalococcoidia bacterium, assembly GCA_011192075.1. Classification (GTDB taxonomy): domain Bacteria; phylum Chloroflexota; class Dehalococcoidia; order Dehalococcoidales; family S120; genus S120. Next base: position 3,566 of record DUER01000101.1, read on the forward strand.
AGCTTGCCTTTCCCCATAATTGAATGCTCCTGTTCTCTACAGAATGATCCATACGAGTATAAATACCCACTGACACGTTAGGATTAGCACGGATGTTGACCAATTTCCCACCAGGGTCACCCAGTATCCATATGTTTAATCCATCATTGAAAAAATCAAGCGGTGTCACCCGGGGAATGTTATCCCTACATGTTCCTAGAGCACAGGCGATACCATGCCTTAATCCACAACCCGGCAAGCTTTCATCGCCTTTATGAGTGCTATTTTCATCTAAAAATCTCAAAATTTCCTTTTCTATTTCTTTTTTGCTCTTTGCCATATTTTACATCCTATCCTTCCTTACCTGATAGTTAAAAATTTATCTTTAATCAGCATTTCCCATTTTAAAGGGGTTTTTTAATTTGCATTAATTAATGGCGAATTTCCCAGTCTTGCTTCATTCGTTCCCTCCTCTCAATTGGTTATTATCAATTAAGATGACTAGCCGTTTGCTATCCTTCCCTATGCCATTAATTGTCAACCAGCATCTG
>DUER01000102.1 GCA_011192075.1 Dehalococcoidia bacterium
CGTACCTCTTCTTACGGCGACGAAGATTCTTTGATATATTGGTGAATAGTCTCATTTCTACCTCCCACAGCTACCTATACCTACATGATGGTAGGTATTGTATCTGTAAGTGTAACCTAAATGACACAGTTGTACGCTCTCTGTCACCTTGTTTTCGTGACATTCTTTCCAAATTACCCTATAGCAAGTTGGTTTGACACATAATGTTCGAATTCAGTCACATAAATGTATATATTGAAAACGGGCTGGATAGCCTCCTAATAGACATATCCAGCCCTTATTTCTAGCTGATGCTGAGATTAGTGTTATACTTTACTGATACGGAACATCTTAGTCCCATATATGGGGTGCACACCCCTCCCCAAACTCCCAACCACATTACACCTGTTGACAAACTCTCAGGACAGGACTACATTAGAGTCCTAACACATATGAATTAACCTTAAAAACAATATGATTTGGGTAAGGAAGATGAAGTGGAGTGAACAAAGGGCACAAGAACCGCTGAATGATGGCGGTGGCTGGTGCCCTTTTTGGTTGATGTTTGAAACCTAAAAACTGACAAAACAAAGGGAGGTGAGAGACGATGGCAGAAAAGGCTTATGTATTTATCGAAACAGAACTAGGAAAGACAAAACAGGTTGCTGAGGCTATCCGTAATTACGAAGGAGTGGTATCGGTTGACGTTGTGACTGGACCCTACGATGCTATTGCCATAGTAGAGGGAGCAACTGTGGCAGATATCGGAGTGCTACTTACCGATACGGTTCATCGTATTAGTGGCATCTCGAGAACTGTGACCTGTATTGCGATAAAAGGTTAGTGAAGAGAGTAGTCTTTCTGTCCTCAATATAACCGGCTGGTTGCAGGAAATTGTGTGATAGTAAAGCGAAACTTGTTCTCTCTCCCTTCAACAGCCTGCCCAAAGCCGGAACTACATTCCGCACGCCCGATTGGTAACTTCATAATAAGAAAGGGGGATATTTGTTTCAATACCCCCCTTGAGTTACCTCCTCAACCTCGACTCACTGGCGGTTAACACAACCGCATAGAGTCATTTGGAACCGACTCTCAACTCATCTTAACAAGCCGAGCTTGAGTTCCGCTTGCCCTGCCATCACAGCAGGGCATGTACAGTCCACTTGCCACACTCCCAACAATGCGTGAAGCCTCATCCCCACCTCCTTTTACCCCACACCAAAACATACGATTGTTATGTGGTCTATATACTATGTTCTCTCCTAATTTCATTGTATGCTACCAGGTCTATTTGAGCAAGGTTACTTAGAAGGATTTAAGCAATGTTATATGGATTTTCGGAACATCGACAAGTATATGGTATGGCTTATTCTCATGTATACTATACAATTAACATCCCAGTGGATTAACGACAACCTCGATAGTTCAGTTAAACTCTCACCCCATGCACACAGCCCCAAAATATTATACTCTCTATCTTCATTGGGGATTAGTCGACACTACCAATCTGAACGGAAAGTTGTGGTTATTGATTTGAACACCCTATCGTTCACTGTGACAAAGGGAGACAGAAGTTACCCATCTTGCGGCTGGATTGTGTCGATTGTGTCCATAGTGTGAAGACACTAGGTCAACCGACACCCTGATTTTATCGTTTTCATAAGGAGATATCAATAATCATTTCATTGAAATTCAAAGGGGGCAGGGGGTCGGATTCAAACCGATGACCTTCTGGGCACCGTCGCATTGAGCTAATACTAGCATTTTCCCTGTCCATGCTGTATTCTTATGGCACAGGTTTTCAACCAGCTTACACTTACCCATTATAATGTATTGGCTTTTGGATCTAGTATGAAAAGGCATTCTGCCCTTGCAATAGAGTCCCATGAACTCGTTAAACATTTTGGCAAGGTCCGTGCGGTTGATGGCATCAATCTAGCTGTACCTACCGGTGGTGTTTACGGGTTCCTTGGGCCAAATGGAGCTGGCAAGACCACTACCATCCGCATGCTGGCTACCCTGCTTCGTCCTGACTCCGGTACAGCCAGGGTATTCGGGCATGAAATCGTACGTGAGGCTAATGCTGTTCGCAGTCGAGTAAGTCTAACCGGACAGTTCGCCTCGGTTGACGAGGATCTTACTGGTACCGAGAACCTCGTCCTGTTAGCCCGGCTGCTCGGTTATTCACGGTCACAGGCTAGAGCCAGGGCAATTGAATTACTCGAGGCCTTCGACCTAGTAGATGCGGCGAGACGTCAGGTGAAGACCTACTCTGGAGGGATGCGACGGCGTATTGATATCGCCGCCAGCATTATTGTCACGCCGGATTTGCTCTTCCTTGACGAACCTACCTCCGAACTGGACCCGTACAGCCGTAACCAGGTTTGGGATATTGTTCGAACACTGGTTACTGAAGGTACAACCGTGCTCTTGACCACACAACACCTCGAAGAGGCAGATCAACTGGCTGATAGAATCGCAGTCATTGATCATGGCAGGATCGTTGCTGAGGGAACCAGTGGTGAACTAAAAGCCTCAGTAGGCTCAGGGACCCTACATATACGTTTACGTAATCCCGATCATCGTCCCCAGGCCGAGCAATTACTAACACTAAATCTTGGTGTGCCCGTTTTCCTAAAGTCTGATCCCGCAGAGCTATCTGCCCACATTTCTGAACCAGAACGTGTTACCGACCTTCTTTCTGAACTCTCTCGGTCAGATATCCCGGTCATCAGCTTCTCATTCGGTCAACCAAGCCTCGATGAGGTTTTTCTCACTCTGACCGGCCATCATGCCACAGCCGACGAAAATAAGGGAGCCGTGTGAATATGGAGACCCAAGCCTTTGCAGAAAAGGGATTGCGCTCCGCCCTCTCAACCCACACCCGACCACCACGTTCGTCACCCCTTTCCGCTTCACTGATATTCTGGTGGCGGGCGATGCTTAAGATTAAGCACATTCCGGAGCAGATGTTCGACGTTACCGCATCACCAATCATGTTTCTACTAATGTTCACTTACCTGTTCGGCGGTGCCCTGGCCGGCTCTACAGGTGAATACCTGCAATTTGTCCTGCCGGGGATTCTGGTTATGACCGTGGCATTTATTACTATCTATACTGGCTTAGGAATAAACAGTGATATTAAAAAGGGAATTTTCGACCGCTTCCGCTCACTGCCAATCTGGCAGCCCGCATTCCTCGTTGGGGCGCTGCTTGGTGACACTGTCCGCTACACCATCGCTTCGGTAGTGGTCGTTGTGCTCGGACTTATTATGGGATTTCGGCCGGATGGCGGGGCAGTTGGAGTACTGTTGTCGGTGCTTCTTCTTCTGGTCTTTTCATTTAGCCTATCGTGGGTGTGGATTGCATTGGGACTTGTAATGAGGACACCGGAGTCTCTAATGGCTGTGAGCATGATTATTCTTTTCCCACTGACCTTTGTGAGTAACGTCTTCGTATCGCCAGAGACAATGCCCGTATGGCTTGAAGCACTTGTCGATGTTAATCCGATAACATACCTGGTGACCGCAATACGCGGCTTGATGTTCGATACCACTGTGGCTAAGGAAATAGGCTGGGTGCTCCTCACCTGTGCGCTACTCGTTACCGTGTTCAGCCCACTTACCATGTACCTCTATCGTAAAAAGAGATGATGAGCTAGTGAGGTAGGGAACAATGGAAGAGAAAATAACTACGCTCTATCCCCAGGGAAGCAAGGCGTTAGCATCAACAAAGAGGAAGGCTCGGATTGAACATAATTATCACCATTGCGGCCGGATACATACAACTGAATAAGGGGATGAGGGGATGATTGAAGGGTACTGGTAACCGTAAACTAATACGGTGAAAAAACTTCCCAACGAACCTATAACCTTCGGGTTTTAAGTCCACTAACGTAAGGAAGACACCCTGACTTAGGTTCAAGGTATTAGTGTGGTTAACCGACTCTGCTTTACTATTTTCTGATTCAAGATATCTTATTACAATCGAATTGGCTTTAATGAATCCCCAACGCCACCATTAGTGTTACAACGAAATTAAGAAGGTTTGCTATCTAATCGTCCACCTCGTATGTATCACGCAATTCTATCAGTACTATTATATTATTTAATTGGTACATTTAGGTGATTGCTTCCTAATATGGTGAAAATATAATAAATATACTATGTCTAAATGAAAATGAATCGGAGTTTTTCCAGATGCCTAAATCTTTATACGGCAGAAAGTATTATAGAACTTCTGTAAAGCAGAATATACACAGTATATTCTACATACCACAACCTTCGAAACGACTACCATTTTCTTAGCAAATTAGTACATTTGGGTGATTGTCTGGTTAGCTTTATTGAATTATTATTGAAGGCGAGTTAGTTAAAAAGTAGTATAGTAATGATATGGTATTTAATAATCAAATAAAGTTAGTGCTGTTAGAATGAGAAGTGGTACAGGTTCTAAATGTCCGTATCAATATAGTAGGACATCGGTGTGATTGGAGAAGAATACGGCTGTACCATTTTAGTAGGTGTTGTGACTGAAAACTTATGTAATATTAGATTACTCAGTCGATAAATGAGCTGCCATTAAAATTATAGTGACTTTAGACTGAGGAAGGAAGGTAAAAATGTGGAAGAGAATTTTCACTATACCTCTGGTGCTGATTATGGTCCTCTCATTCACCGCATGTACCAATGGGACAGGAGAGGCTGAGGAGAGGGCAGCGTCACCATCAGCACAAGAAATCGTCAGCTATGCTGTTGATTCATTAGATGATATCAAAACAAGTCAGTTTGAAATGAATATGACTATGGCAATGGCCGGCGAAGCAGAGGGTGAAACATTTGAAGCGACTATGGTAATGGATTTCAATGGTACGTTGGACCTTGAGAATGGACGAATGGGAATGGACATTACCATGAATGTGGCAACACCTGGTGAAGATAAAATAGAGATGGCAGTGGCTACGTATCTTTTAGACGATTTTGTATATATGATGATGGACTTACCGGAAGTAGGCCCCATGTGGATGAAGTTGGAGATGCCAGAAGTAGCTTGGGAAGAAATGAATCAGGTTGAGTCTCAGATAGGACTCCTTGAAGCATCGCAGGTCAAGATCATAGGTAGTGAGACAATAGACGGTATAGACTGTTATGTTCTGCAGCTCACTCCAGATATGGAGCAACTCTGGCAAGTAGTCATGCAGCAAGCAGAAGTAGCAGGGGAAGAAATAGTTGATATCCCGGGAGAATTTCTTGAGGAAGTATTCCGCAGCTCTTCTGTGAAGCAATGGATTGCCAAAGACACATATTTCTTAACCAAAGCACAGATAGACATGGTTGCTGAATTGACACCTGAAGCCCTAGGTTCCCCACAGGAAGAAGGATTAGTCACGATGGAGATAGCTTTAGATTTGCTATTCTATAATTACAATCAGTCAGTCTCCATCGTATTGCCTCCAGAAGCTGTGGAAGCAATTGAGGTGCCTATTCAGTAGCTTAAAGGGAAAGCAGGCTCTTGGAACTAGTTACACATAGTAGATATTTGTGTATATAATTGCTTTCATAATTAGTTATTATGCTCCACAGTGATGACTACTTTTCCTTGGGCGTGTCCTTCTTCAAGATACCGGAAAGCTTCAGCAACCTTGCTTAACGGGTAACATCTATCTATAACAGGTTTTACTTTGCCGGCTTCAAAAAGCTCTTTCAAAAAAACCAAATCTTCTTTTTTATTCGGTTCCCACTTCACTAAACCCATTTTCTTACTCCCGGTAATGAAGACTAATGGTCCTAGAAGCAAATTCGAAAACACTCGTGTCGTGGAACCTCCGACCATAACAGTAATTCCCTCGGGACTCAAAGCGCGCTTGTAATCGAAAACCGAACGATGTACCACAACATCCAGAATCAGGTCATAACGCTGCCCACTTTTAGTGAAATCTTCTTTGGTGTAATCAATAACATGGTCTGCACCAATAGAGCGCACCATATCCAATTTCTCTGTGCTGTCCACGCCGATCACCTCAGCACCGAAGTACTTGGCAAGCTGTACCGCAAACGTACCCACACCACCACCCGCACCATTAATCAAAACCTTTTGTCCTGGTTGAATCGGTCTTTTACCGCGAAGATTCTGCAAGGCGACGACTGCCGCTGTAGGTACGGCCGCTGCTTCCTCGAAGGATATATTGGCCGGTTTCAACTCCAATACATTCTCAGGAGCACATGCATACTCGGCAAAACTGCCCCTGCCACATCCGGATAAGTCCCCGAATACCTCATCACCTGGTTGAA
>DUER01000103.1 GCA_011192075.1 Dehalococcoidia bacterium
CAATGGCTACCCTTGCCTCCAGGGTTTGTTCCCCTTGCTTTCCTCGCACTAGCACCTTGACCCCATCCGGGGTGTTCTCTGCTCCCATACCGATTGTCTCTGGCCAGACCTCTGCCCCTGCCTTTTGGGCTGAGGCGAGGAGCTCCGTCACAAAGGCCTCTTTAGATAATTGAAAGCCATACAGATTGTTTTTTCTAATGTAGACCCGATGTCCAGATGGCGACATCTGAATCCAGTTGAGGTAGGGCGTCAAAGGGCCGTGGTAGTCAAGGGAGAAACCGGGTACAGGGAAGTGAAACCTGGATGTCTCGAAGGCGACCTCCACCGAAACCGACTCAATGTATCCGTCCCCATGTAACCCAGCTTTACTAGGGCTCAGTTTACGTATGTAGAATACCTGAGAACAGACCCGATTGATCTCGGTAATATTTCTTTTCCGCTCAATTAGAAGGACCTTGAGCCCATCTTCTGCCGCTGTCTTGGCAGCCATTAGCCCCCCGGGACCTCCACCAACAACTATTAGATCATATTTCTTAGCCATGGTTATCTCCTCTCTTAATTTTGTCCACTAGAATACCGGTTTGCTGAGCCTGGTTACTTCAGCCATAATTTCTCTAGCTGTTAAGCCCATTTTCCCTAGTTTTTGGTACATCTCAGGCCTATTTTGCTGGATAATAGGACTCAAGTTTCTCATGGCTTGTCCCCAATCTTCTCGTATTGTGTAAGGATTAAGACAGGGGCGCATGGGTTCCTTGATAAGGCTGAACAGATAATCTATCTCCTCTGGCTCCAGGATTAACTTAAGCACTGGGTTTTTCATGAGCTCATCTTGAGAATAATAGTTGACGTAGGCCTCTTTCCACCAGTTATCAAAGTGAGCCAGAGCCGTGACTTCCAGTTCCAGGTTCTCCTCCTGTAGAGCAAGGGAGACAGCATGTCCTGCCTTCCAACCGCTGATCATAGCTCCCGATATTAACAGTTCCATGGTTGCACCCACATCTCCGGCGATCAAAACACGGCCTTTGTAGGCGTCAACGATGGGACTATAGCAATTTACATTGGCAGACAATGTCCTCACTTTTTTAGCGTTCTTAAACCAGGGGGCGAAGAGTGGCTGCTTGAGAAAGTGACTCTCAGCCGCTTTAAGGTCTACCCTGGGATCAATACTTATTACGGCTTGCCAATACAACCCCTCACGCGCTTCAGGAAATAAGAAGAAGGAGAAAGGACCTTGTTTCATACGGGCAGTATCTCCATTCACAAACGCATCAGGCTCTGGGGGCTCCACACCAGACCAATCGTTCGCCAGGGCTCGGAATTGGCAATAGTAGTGACGACCTTCGTTCATCCCCAGCATTTGAGCTATCCGTGAGTTTGCTCCATCAGCGGCAATGAGATATTTGCCTTCGAAGCTCTGTCCGCTTCCCTCAACCCTTACCCCTTCAGCCGTACTGGCTACTTTCTCCACGTTTATCCCAGGAAACACCTCAACGCTACAGGCTTTCGCCTCTTCTAGAAGACATCGCAACAATATTTCTTTATCTGGGATAGCGGTGATCTTTCCATAGTCTCCTTTTTCCTTTTGTTCTTCACAGACACCAGCTTGTACCATATTGCCACCGGGAGAATAGAAATGCCAAGCGTAGCAATTTCGGTAGGGACCATCATATTTAACTGAAAAACCATGGGCAGGAAACGAGAGACGTTTATCCCTGACGTTGCATCGGTATAGGTCGTGGTGGCAATACTCGTTGGCAGAGTCCAGGGTTGCACCACAAGCCCTATTAAGTACTGTAATATCAGTTTTTCTTTCCACGAGGGCTACTTCAAACCCATTTTCTCCAACTACCTTGGCCGCCACAAGCCCTGCTGGACCAGCACCAACCACAATTACATCGTATTTCTTAGCCATAGTTACCTCCTTTACTATTTTTCTCAAAAGCTAGATTCCCTTCTCCTAATTCTTAGCAATGAAAAGCCCCAAATGGAGAAACCATGCTCCAATCACGCTGTCATTATGCCACCTCCTTTGAATCACTCACGAAAGCTAGACAAAAAATGGCACCAGCCACCGCATTAACCAATGGGTCTAGTGCCATTATTGCTTCTTCATCTTACCTGGCCTAATCCTTATTGTTAAGGTTGATGATATCGGGACTCTAATGTACTTCATATGCGGATTAATGTCAATACTTTATCATCACAAAGTGAAAATTTATTTACAGAAATATTAGTCCTGCCTTAGGAGTTTGTTAATAGATACTGTCAAGACGGTGTCAATTGAACAAACCGCTATTGGCAGTGGTAGCTAGTCTCAGCTAGTGAGTGAACCGGGCGCGTGGAATGTAGTTATGACTTTGGAATGAGAAGTGGCATTGGAGAGAAACTATGGTAACATTTCGCTAAAATGTTGCACTAGACCGTGCGGCTGCAACTGGCCAGAGAGATCAAAAAACAACAGGAAGAAGCTCCTTAACAGGGACCCGGTAATATGCCCTTGACTTGGTAAACCGAAAGAGGTACCCTGTTAATTGCTGACTGCTGGCTGCTTTTTAGTGAACAGTAAAAGTGAGCATAAAGACTGCTGCATGTTTATTTAAGCGGTGCTGTTTAGCTACATATACCTACTGGTATTCCTTAAGGATGAAGAATGAAATCAGGAAGCGATTTTAAACCCACGCAAGAATGGGCTTCGGGAGGAATAGCAACCTTATATTTGGTAGGTACATTACACGTGGGTATCTTTGCCTTTGCCACCGGACAAGTAGGAACAGAATCCGCTCCGCTTCTTGGCTTCTGGATTTTAGGATGTGCCATAGCACTCCTAATGCTTGCAATGGTTGATCTACGTCGGGGTGAAACACTATTTGGAACCCTAGGGATGGTTTTTGGAGGTTTGCTGGGGTTAGGTGGGGCACTATCCTTCATCAGGTCTATATGGATGCCTGGAATTTTCCCTATAGATGGATGGTGGTTCCTGAGTGCCGGGATCATCCTTTTTCTGCTCCTCCCAGCTGTAAGCAAGGTTTCTTGGATAATGTTTGGAGGGATTACTGAAATAGGTATTGCACTTACTATTCTAGGACTGGGCATGATAGGAATTTTTGGGACGCCAGAAGTACCTTTAAAAATAGCTGGTTGGCTCGCTCTTTTATTCGCCATCTTCTGCTGGTATGAAGCTACAGCCCAACTTGTTAACACCACTTATGGAAAGAAAATATTACCTTTGTGACAGATGATTCGCCCCGAGCACTCTTAGTCGTGATGACAGACTTTAGCCTACAAGGGTGGTGCTCTCTAGGGGTCAACAGGCTTTGGCGTTGCACAAAACGTCAAGATGTTTTGACAACAAGATACACAAAAATAGATATGTTCCATTTTGTCTACCATATGGAGAAAGCCCCAGTGTAAGCGTGCCGGGGTTTTTTATTTAGAACCAACAAAGGGCACCAGCCATCGCATTAGAAGTGGTTCCAGTACCCTTTGTTCACTCAACTCATCTTCCATACCTGATTCCTATTGTTTTTAAGGTTAGTTCATACATGTATAAATGTCAATGCTTCTTCATCATAAAGTGACAATATTTTAGGAACTATGTAGTCCTATCTGGAGAGTTTGTCAATACTGGTAAAAAGGAACACTTTTCTATTCCATTCTGTAATGAAAACAGTTATATTATCTATAATATAACGATAGAAGAGGTTGGTACACTGATGAATAAAATAACAAAATTAACACCATTTGATCATTTTAAAGCGCTAGATGGCTATCATTGTCAGACAAACTCATTTGCTAAAATATATGGTTTCTATAAGTCGTCATTAAGTGAAGATATGTTGTTGGGTATTGGGTCAGGTATGGGGTTTATGTATTGGCATCAAAAAGGCACATTACCATTTCTTGGAGGCAGGGATAATAATAAGAACTTTCATGTCAATATTGGAGAAAGGACTGGGGTAACTATTTCGAGGCAATCGACATCAAGTGCTGTAAAGGCGGAAAAAACATTAATTGAAATGCTCAATAATCAACAACCTATTATGATGTTTGTGGATATGGGTTTTCTTCCCTGTTTTAACTTTGGCGTGGACTATCACTTTGGTGGGCATACACATGTTGCCTGCGGATTTGATGGAGTGAAAACAGCACTTATATCCGAAATAGACCCTGAAGATACAGGCCTTAAGAGAGGGTTTACCTATGAGATATCCCTTGAACAGTTAGCAAAAGCAAGGGGATCAACATATAAACCTTTTCCACCTCAAAATGCTTATTTTGTTTTTGATTTTACAAATTTTAAACAGCCCAGAGTAGAAGATATTTTTATCTCAATAAAACAAACTGTTGAACAAATGCTCAACCCTCCAATAAATAACTTTGGAACTAATGGGATCAGAAAGGCAGGAATTGAAATTAAGAAATGGGAAAAGCAATTTGCTGATAATGATTTTAGGATGAGCATTTTTAATATCTACTTGTTCGTGACTGTCGCCGGGACAGGTGGTGGGATATTCAGATATATGTATAGCAGATTCCTTAAAGAAGCATCTAAACTCATATCCAACGAAGAACTTGCCAAAATCGGGGATATCATAAAGGAATGTGGTGATATGTGGGCTGAAATGGCATCACCATTAAAAGATGCCCTAGAAATTGATAACCCTGCTGCCCTTGTAAAGGATGTTCCTGATAAACTTAATGCTATTGCTGATAGAGAAGAAGAAGCATTTAGAATGTTAAAGGGAATTATCGAGTAAACCTCATTAGACATATAACAATGCAATAATATGTACTGTTTATTTAAATAAGGAACCATTTTAAGGGTCTAATTTCGAAAAGGGCATTTGTCAGCCACACTATCAGTGTTTAGAATATAGCTAGTGTGTTGTCAGCAATAATAGGAAATTGATGAATGCGTATCGTCTGTATAGGGCAAGCAGCCTTTGGTGAGAAAGTCCTCCAGACATTAGTCGAAAGGGGAGAAGAGATTGTCGGAGTTTATACAACTCCTGATATTCCGGGAAAGACAAATCCGCTTAAGCAATTAGCTCTCCAGTTGGGCATACCAATCTTTCAGCCAAAGCTAATGCGAGCCCCAAAGGTATATAACGAATATGTCAAATTGAAACCAGACCTAAACGTCATGGCCTTTGTAACCAGTATTCTACCTGATTCTATTTTAAATTACCCTAAGTTGGGGACGATTCAGTATCATCCTTCGCTACTTCCCAAACACCGAGGGGGTAGCGCTATTAATTGGGCTATAATCAATGGTGAGACTAAGTCAGGCATTACCATTTTCTGGCCTGATAAAGGGATAGATACCGGTCCCATACTGTTACAAAAGGAAGTGGAGATTTCTCCCGACGACACAGTGGGGTCACTCTACTTTAACAAACTTTTACCCCTTGGAATAGAGGCACTAGCCGAAAGCATCGATTTAATTAAAAGGGGTATGGCTTCGCAAATCCCTCAAGATGAATCACAAGCTACTTACGAGGGCCTGTGCACCGAAAAGGACGCTGTAATTAACTGGCTCAAGCCCGTAACTGAAGTTTATAATTTTATTCGGGGCACTAATCCTCAACCAGGGGCAACAACCTATTTTCGTGGCCTGCAGTTAAAGGTTTTTGACTCGGAATTATTTGCTAGCGTTGTGGGTGGCTTGCCCGGTGAAATCATTGATAATAGTGGACATGGATTTGCAGTGACAGCTACAGGTGGGGCTATATTGGTTAGAAAGGTGCAGGTGGAAGGATCCCCTAAGATAGCAGCTGCTGAATTTGCTAAGCACGTGGGCTTGAAAATAGGAGACAGGCTCGGTGACTAGTATGCTACGATAGGTTTAAAAGTGTTCTAATCCAGAGCAATGTTGTCCAACCCTTATAGCCTACACTTAGTCAAACAAGTTGACGTATGGTGACTCTGACTTACAAGCACATAAAATTCTCTATTCGCTCCAAAAGGGTTGTGTGTTATTGTCAATCTACCACAGGTGTATAATTGCCATAAGCAAAAAGACTTGGTTTTAAGTACGGAATTAATAATATTCTAAAGTTATCAGGAAACAGTATCATAACTGAAAGTAGACTTGCATATTGAATAGCAGGAATACCATTTGAGGTTACATAACTATGGGTATGACTATCTATGTTAGTCTCTGAATCTGAACCCTTATATTATATCGGCTTGCTAATCTTGGTCACCTCAGCATAAAGTTCAGTACACGGTAGTCCCATTCTCGCCAGTTTTGGCAGCAGTTCAGGCCTCTCTTTTTGGATGGTGGGTATTGCTTTTTCTATGTGTCCTGTAAACAGCCCATCCTCCCAGGCAACCCCGTCATAGGGATTACCGGGTGGAATAGGTAGGGGTTCCTTGATAAAGCTCCACAGATAATCTATCTCATCAGGCTCAGTCAAGGCGTAGGGAAGAGCCCAGTTTTTCATTATGCCGTCGTGGCTGGTATACTTGATGTGCTCCTCTTGCCACCGATTGACATATCGGGAGATAGCTGTGACCTCTAACCCAAGATTTTCCTCCTGGAGGGCGAGAGAGACGGCATGTCCTGCCTGCCAACCCCAAATCATGGCTCCTGTTATTTCTACTTCTAGTGTAGCCGGTACATCCCCTGTGAGCAAAACACGGTCTCTATAGGGCTCAACTATAGGAGTGCGGCAATTAATTACAGCAGAGAATGCCCTCAATTCTTTGGCGTTTTTAAACCAGGAGGCACAGAATGCCTCCTTGGTAAAGTATTTCCAAGCCTCTTTAAGGTCAACCTTGGGGTGCATAGTTACTATGGAGGCAGTATGTTCTCCCGGGGGAGGTTTTACAAATATGAATAATTGGGCAGGACCGCCTTTCGGAAAGCCAAATACATGGTAGGTCGCATCGAAATCGGGTACTTCTATACCGGACATATAGTAGAGCATGCCATAAAGGTTGCCGTAATAGGTGCGATCTTTATTAAACCCCATCATCTCGGCTATCCGTGAGTTTACTCCATCAGCGGCGATAAGATATCTGCCTTCAAAGCTCTGTCCGCTTCCCTCAACCGTTACCCCGTCAGCCGTAGGGGTTACTTTCTGCACGTTTATCCCGGGAAAGACCTCAACACTGCAGGCTTTCGCTTCTTCTAGAAGACATCGGAACAGTATTTCTTTATCCGGAACAGCGGTGTGCATCCCATAGTCTCCCTTTTCCTTTTCTTCTTCGGTGATACCAATTTGTATTTTGAGGCCACTGGGAGAATAGTTCTGTAAGGAGTATGATTTTCGGTAGGGGCCATCATATTTGACGGAAAAACCATGTGCAGGAAAACAGATACGTTTATCCCTAACGTTTAATCGGTAGAGGTCACGGTGTAGGTACCCCAGAGGAGAATCAAGAGTTTGAGCGCAAGCCCTGTCCATTACTGTGATGTCAGTTTTCCTCTCCAGTAGGGCTACATCGAACCCATTTTCTCCAGCCGCTCTGGCTGCTGTAAATCCGGCTGGGCCAGCACCAACTACAATTACATCATACTTCTTAGTCATAATTACCTCCTCTAGTAATTTTGTCGATAATTAAGGAGGGCATCAGCCACCGCAATTAATTAGCGGTTCCAGTGCCCTCGGTTCGACAAGTTCATCTTCCTCACCCAATTCCTGTTGTTTTTAAGGTCAGTTCATACATTAGAACTCTAACATAATTCATATGCATATAAATGTCAATAGTTTTTCATCACAAAGTGAAATTTTATAAAAGCTAGCGAGAATACCCCCCAGCTTGCTGGGGGGTAATTCACTTCAGCTTGACCAATCTTGTTTTATATGCCATAACTATAGCAACAAACCCGGGTGAAAGATATAAAAGGGTTTAGTCTAGAATTTACCAAGGTCAGTTAAAATGAAAGGAGGGCAGCCATGCAGGAATGGTGGAAAAGGTATGGTCAATTCATTACCGATGAGGATAAAGCTATACTCACTTTAGTTCGTGATTTTACCGAAAACGAAATAATGCCTGTCCGCAAAGAGCTTGATGAGGACGAGAATCGGGCTATTATTAATCACATTATGCAGGGATTGGTAAAGCTTGGGATGCAAAAGAGGGTATTCCCAGAAAAGATGGGTGGACTTGGAATAAGGTCGGCCATTACCTTTTGTACTATTCATGAGGAAATGTCGAGAGGGGATAGTGGAATAGCTATGGTCTCGGTAATACCTTCCTGGGTTTTCAGTCCGGCAATCCAAGTCCGGAATGAGTTTATTCTGCAGACTCTTGGTGCCCCTTTTTGCCGGGATGAGTACCATGGCGCTTGTATGGGTTTGACCGAACCAGAAGGGGGGTGTAATGTGGAGGCTGTAGACCCCAATGTTCGCCAGATTGGTACTACGGCAAGGCTTGAAGGCGATGAGTGGGTTATAACCGGCACCAAGAGATGGCCAAGTGAGGCTGGTGTTGCCGATGTATATTTAATCGTTTGCACTACAGACCCCGAGCATCAGAGCGATGAAGGGATTGCTCTTATTTATGTTCCTGCTGGTACTCCCGGACTCTCTTTTGGCAAGCCGGAGAATAAGATGGGGATGAGATATACCGATATAAACGCTGACATTTATCTGGATGAGGTACGGGTGCCCAAGGAATATCGAGTGGCTGACTCCGGAGAAGATTACCGGCTATTACGTAATATCCTGTCATGGGGTCGGCTTGTCAGCGCTCCAAACGCGTTGGGGAATGCCCAGGCTGTTTTCGAGAGCGTTGTCGATTACACCGGGCACAGATTCTATGCTGGGAAGCAGGTAAGAGAGCACTCATTACAGGCTGGCATCATCGCCGATATGGCTATCGGTATTGAAAGCGCCAGGGCTTATTACCTGATGGTGGCTTCTATGTTTGATGACCGTAAGCTCTATGGAGAACACTCTTCTGACTTTTTATTGGCAAAAGCAAGTGCGGCTAAGATCTATGCTACCGATGTTACGATAAAGGTTTGTAATATGGCTATGGAGCTTATGGGCTCTTACGGATATTCAAAAGACTTTCAGGTTGAGAAATACCTACGAGATAGTAAGATCATCCAACTATGGGCGGGGGGCTCAAATGCGGGGCGTATAGATGTAGCCCGTGGATATTACCCGATAAGTGAAGCTTAAGTTACCCTTCTCCCTTTTCAGCGTTATTCTAGACTACAGTCGCTTTTTTGCTTCCTGAAATGAGATTAGACTGAATGATGGCAAGAATGTCGTGATGTATTTACATAGGTGATACCCAATATGCTCTTTTGATTGTAAGTACATTTGTCTACCTGCTGTTTTCAGTGTAAATTGACCTTTTGATTGGTAGTCAAACAATAGAACCTTTTTATCACTGAGGTAACAATTTAAACTATTGTGCAGCGG
Source organism: Dehalococcoidia bacterium (assembly GCA_011192075.1). Classification (GTDB taxonomy): domain Bacteria; phylum Chloroflexota; class Dehalococcoidia; order Dehalococcoidales; family S120; genus S120. The sequence goes on from DUER01000103.1 coordinate 9,384, forward strand.
GGTAACTATCTAAGCTTTCGTGTGCACTGCGCTGTTCTTAGCTTCAAACTACGCCTGAATCGATAACACTTTTAGACTCATCTGTGATTCAAGAAGATTCTTAGCCCCACGCCTATGAGAACGACTCTGCTAATAAATTTAATCCGTCTTCAATGACAAAGGCAACAGCTGCGAATAATGCACTCGCTCTTCTAGCCTTGGCCTAGCTTCTTCCTCATTCGCTCAATTGCCTCAATTTCCCATGCCGGTGGCTCAGTCCTCGGCGGGAAAGTATCGAATCTTTCCGGTACCGGGATAGTGGCATCAATAACCAAGAATCCCATATCGAAAGTCACCTTGCTTATCATTCCATAACGTGGTTCTGACGGTGTGCCGGTAGGTGGCAGCGGGTAGTCACGCCATTCGCTTCTCCCAGCTCTCATGCCCACAGCCCAAAATACTTCTTCAAGGTTGTATGGGTCAATGTCTGGCCCCACTACTATGGTGTATTTAGCCATAATGGCTCGGCCAACTTCCTCTCCGTAGCCGGGATGGGGTTTATCTCGACCGTCAACCTCCAACTGAATAACTGTTACCCCTGACGCCGAAACTACATCCTTTACTTTATAGCCCAACCCTCGTAGATAACTTATTGTAAATGCTTCCAAGCTAAGGAAGGCCAGTCCACTATGTACCCCTTGATGGTCTTGGTGACCCCGAGAGGAAAAGGTGGTAGCTGTCCACAAAGGCTCCTTTCTATGGGTGATACACTTTACCCTGAATACCGGCCAGAGGGC
>DUER01000104.1 GCA_011192075.1 Dehalococcoidia bacterium
AATGTAGATGAAAATCCCGAGATGGCCCGGAAATACGGGGTAATGAGCATACCGCTCTTACTTTTCTTCAAGGACACTCAGCAGGTTGATAGTGTCCTAGGAGCAGTCCCAGAAGCAATGATTAAACCAAAAGTGGAATCGCTACTCTAGCCAGGACAGGGAGCATGGCTAACTTCGACGAGATAGACGAGGCACGAAGATTGCTTGGGCTGGGTGATGCAGCGACGCTGAAGGAGATTAAAAGCGCCTACCGGAAGCTAGCTCATCGCCATCATCCTGATACACATAGCAGCACTGTTGATGAAAATGAGGAGATGATGAAGAAACTGAACGGGGCATATAAAGTGCTCATGGACTACTGTACCGACTACAAGTACAGCTTCAGAGAAAAAGATATAGGTAGAACCTATCCCCACGAGGAAGACATGAGAAAATGGCGCGAAAACTGGTTCAACAGCATTTAGACGGGTAGACTCCAAAACTGGAGGTGAAAAATGAAAGTATGCATTATTGGTGCTGGTGCTGGTGGTAGGAGTGCATCGGGGCGGATTCGACAATTAGATAAACAAGCCCAGATAGACATCTTTAGTACGCAGGCTGAAATTGGATATGCACCCTGTGAGCCGCCCTTTGTCCTCAAGGGAGTGGTTGGCTGGGATGATATATTTTATCCAGGCAGATTTTTTGAGGAGAGAAATGTAGCTGTTCATTTGAATACCGAGGTCACTGATATCATCAGGAAGGAAAAGCGCATTATCGCTGGAGGGGAGAGCTATCCTTACGATAAGGTTATTTTAAGCCCAGGAGCTGTCCCTTCCATTCCTCCTATTCCTGGGCTAGACGGCAACAATGAATTCACTCTGAGCACCAATATTGCCGACGGCAAAGCCTTGGAGAAGGTTATACCCAAATACACCAGTGCCGCTGTCATCGGAGCGGGGGCAATTGGCGTAGAGATTATCTTAGCTCTTGTTACTAGAGGCTACCAGCGGATTTATCTCTTGGACATGCTGGAAAATATCTTGCCGGCGGGTTTGGATAAGGATATGGCAAATAAGGTTGAAGAGGTGATGCGTGAGAAAGGGGTGGAGCTCATTCTGTCTGCCAGGGTCGGTAGCATAAGAAGTGAGTCTGGGAGGAAGCGGGTCATTCTTCCTGACCGTGAACTGGAAGTAGACCTTGTCTTTCTAACAGCCGGAGCCAAACCCAATGTTGAGTTAGCTCGGAATGCGGGGCTGCAAATAGGGGAGACAGGGGGGATATTGGTGAACAAGTATCTCCAGACCAGTGACCCCGATATCTATGCCGCTGGTGATTGCATTGAGAACTGGGATAGTATCATTGGCTCAAAGACCCGTCGCCTGATGGTCACCACCGCCAGTAGAACCGGCGATGTGGCTGCCAGGAATCTAGTTTTAGGAAATTCTTTTCCCTACGAAGGCACTCTCATGAGCTTTGTTATTGAGATCTTTGGTTATCAGATAGGTGCTGTGGGCTTTACTGAGAAGGTTGCCCGGGAGAAGGGGCTGGATGTGGTCTCCACCACAATTAGTGCTCCTGCAACACGGCCGCACTTTGGCGGCAAGCTATTTCACTATAAACTCATTGCTGACCGTAAGGCTGGTACTTTGGTTGGAGCGCAGGTTATTTCAGAGGAGATGATGAGGGGGGTGATAAATGAGATGGCTGTCGCTATAGCTGAGAAAGTGACTGTGCAAAGATTGACTCGGCTTGAGACGCCTTATTCACCTGCGGTGGGGGGGGACCCAGTAGGGGGTGGTATAGGGGAGCTAGCGCGTAAGCTCGGCTGACAGGCTGTTTTCACGCTTTTTACTTGATGATATGAAAGACCGAAAGACGGAAATAACGCATCAGGCTAATTAATAAGGAGAGCAGGTGGCAGTCGGTAATAAGGATAAAATAAGGGAAATTTACGAAGTTCTGCCCAAGCTGAATTGTGGGTTCTGTGGATTTGGGACCTGCGGTAAATTTGCCAGAGCAGTAGCTGAAGGAAGAGCTTCGCCTTTCGGCTGCAGGCAAAATCTCTGGCCAGGTTACAGAATAAGCGAAATTGTAGGAATGAAAGTGCCAGCCTATAGTTATGGATTCCCAGTCCCTTTCTTGTCTCCATTGGGAGTTAGGCCTTCCCTACAAGCCTTAAGAGAACAGGTACGCACACTATCCCAAAACGTGGAGAATATCTTGGGTAGGATTGAAAAGCTGAAAGCAAGAAGGTAAAACGCAGTTTTGGGAAAGAAGAAGGGTGGTGAAAGCGTCATGGAAATTTCGCAATGGAAAACAAATCTGGAAAGAGCACGGGTGAGTAAGGGTTCTTTCTTTGCCCAACATTGGCAATCACCAATTCCGCCTCAAGATAGGCCTTGGTTTAAAGGTTTAGAATATTACCCTCCTAACCCAAACTGCAGATTCGAGCTTGAGCTTCACGAGCATCCTGAGCAGCAGGTAGCGAGAATGGCCTACACCAAAGGCAACGAACAAGACTTCGTCCGCTGGGGCGAATTTAGATTCAAAATAGCTGGAAAGGAACTATCCCTCCAGGCTTACAAGTGCAGCCGCGAAGAAGAGACGCTGTTTGTTCCCTTTAAGGATGCAACGTCCGGAAAAGAGACTTATGGGGCTGGACGTTACCTAGACCTTGAGCCAGTTAGGA
>DUER01000105.1 GCA_011192075.1 Dehalococcoidia bacterium
CTATTTTGTATACTGCTAATCTATATGTTAGGATACCTGATGTTATGGGCCAAGAGGTAGAAAATGAGTAAGAATAAATTTACGTTCCCAGTCGGATATCATGAGTTCAACAAACATAAGGGCTTAAATTTTCAACTGAATCGCTATTATTCCATGGGAAACGCTATATTTGAAGATATGGAAAAAGCGGGTCAAAAAATCAGCTCTTTTAGAGATTGGAAAACAGAGATGTTAAAACTAGCCGAGACAGCCGTTTCTGAAAGCAGGTTGATGAGTGCGGCTCTTTATTACCGTGCAGCCGAGTTTTTTGTATTACGAGATGACCCGGAGAAAAAACTTCTCTATGAAAAATTCATTGATCTTTTTTACAAGGCTGCTCAAGATGATGAAATTAGCAAATACGAAGTACCCTACAATGATACGTTTTTGCCTGCTATGCGAATACAACCTGTAGCTACAGAAAAAAGAGGAACGCTAGTTCTGCATGGAGGGAATGACTCCTTTATTGAGGAGGTTTATCCAATAATAAGAGATTTTTCAGATCATGGTTATGAGGTGATTGCTTTTGAAGGCCCCGGACAGGGCGCTGCTCTCAAAAAATACGGACTTACGCTAAATATTGAATGGGAAAAGCCGACAAAAGCCATTTTGGATTATTTCAAGCTGGATGATGTTACTTTACTTGGAATATCAATGGGGGGATGGCTGTGTCTTAGAGCCGCGGCATTTGAACCACGAATAAAAAGAGTTATACCTTGGAGTGTTTCATTTGATGTTACTCAATATACTAATATTGTGGGCCAACATTTAGCCAGACTGTTTATGAGGAAATTTAGAAACTTCGTAAACAATCAAATGAAAAAAAATATGAAGAAGAAACTGGAGTATTCATGGTTTGTCAACAACCTGATGTATATCACTAATAAAGAAGTGCCTATTGAGGCGTTCGATGTTCTTATGCAGTTTAACGAGGAAAACCTTCATTCAGATTTGGTACGACAGGATGTTCTTATACTCACCGGTAGGGAAGACCATTTAGTTCCCTTCAAGATGCATGACATGCAGGTAAAGGCATTAACCAATGCCAGATCGGTAACCTCCCGGGTATTCACAAAAGAAGAGCAGGCACAGAACCATTGCCAGATGGGAAACATGGGTCTAGCTCTTGACGTGATGAGGAAGTGGATTGAGCAAAAATCGTAGTGTATTCGTTTCACATTTTGGTGTTAACGGAAGATAAACCTTCCTTTTTTACCTCACAGTTACATACCTAACCTTCAGGCGTGAATATTGGCGCACCTTTTTAGTAAACTCGTTTGTCCAAACAAATAGGCAAGCTACTTTTATCCAACAAAATACTAAATTGTTATGTCTGTATATATAATATAGAATAAAAGATAAAGTGAGATGCCACCATGATTGAACGACGCTTGAGAGACAGGTACTCAAGACAGACTATGTTTCCCGGCATTGGTGAGGACGGACAAGCAAAACTAATTAGTGGTACTGCAATCATCATAGGATGTGGAGCGCTAGGGTGCAATATTGCCACCCTGTTGGTGCGTGCAGGTATGGGGAGGATCAGAATTATTGACAGGGATTTTATTGAGTACCACAATCTACAGCGGCAGGTACTTTTTGATGAAGAAGACATAAGAGCCGGATTGCCTAAAGCAATTGCTGCTGAGCGGCATCTTACGAATGTAAACTCATCAGTTGAAATTAAGGGAATAGTTGCTGATGTAAACTATACAAATATCGAGAGATTCTGCAGTGGAGCTAACGTGATCTTGGATGGATTAGATAACATTGAAACCCGCCTTCTAATAAATGACGTTTCTTTAAAACATAAGATTCCGTGGGTTTATGGTGGTGCTATTGCCTCCAGTGGGATGACAATGACTATAATTCCAGGTGAAACTCCTTGTTTTAGGTGTTTCTCTGCCGTTGTACCTGAGCCCGGAACTATGCCCACCTGTGAGACGGCTGGAGTAGTTAATACAGCTCCTGCTCTTATTGGTTCCCTACAGGCCACTGAGGCGATGAAGATATTAGTTGGCTCGGAGGAGATTAATCGTGAACTCATTAACGTGGACGTTTGGAGAGTGACTTTCCATAAATTAAAAATAGAATATCGTAAAGACTGCCCGGCCTGCCAAGGCAAATACGAGTTCTTGGAAAACAGATATGTCACAAAAACTACTTCATTATGCGGACAAAGTCGGGCTGTGCAGGTAGTTAATACAAAGGTTAGTGAAATTGCTCTAGATGAGCTTGCTGCACGACTCCAAAATGTAGGTCATATAACTCAAAATGAGTTTATGCTAAGTTTCACAGCCGATGACCACGAGATTGTTGTTTTTCGAGATGGTCGAGCTATCATTAAAAACACTATTGATGAATCATTAGCGAAGGAACTTTACAATAAATACATCGGAAACCTAAGTTAATATAGGTAAGAAATTCAGGGGACTTCGTTATGACCTGCCCCCAGTAATTGGTCCACCTTTTAAGTTAGTATTTTCACCATTATGGCTTCAGGAGCAGGTGGTTGATAACCGAGAGCGCTATGCACTCGTACCTGTTTATACTCCTTCCACTATTGCTCAATCAATCTCTTCATCTCTGTCAATGTGGTAAATATTTTTCGGTTTAGTAACTCGTTCCTCGGCTTGATTGGGTTAAAAAGGTCCGCTGAAATTCACGCTTGCAGTCTAGGCGTGAAACCATAAGTTAAAAAAGGAACCAATTTACCCCTTTATGTTCCTACCTACCCAACCATCGGCATACTCTAGGCACTTGCAAAGATCAGTATCCACGGCATTATTTACTAACGACCGCAAATCATCACGGACTTTTCTAGGGTAGCTATTCTCTCCGGCACCCTCTCTTTGGCAGCTTCAAGCTCGGTAATTTCCTTTTGGAGCTTTAATGCTACTTGCTCTCAACATCTATCGGATTAATACTGAGTCTGATTTATACATGCGTAATGTGGTTACAAGTTTGGATAGGGGGCGGTATAGCAATCAACATGAGTTTACAGTGAGAGAAGTAAAGTATACAATATGGTCGGGTAGACTACAGGGATTAAGGATTGGTGCATATAAGTCATATAAGTTAGGTAAGTCAGGGGGAGAAAAAATGACTGCTGAATTCGGTTATGCTGGGAAAATACTGAAGGTAGACCTTTCATCGGCGAGTATGAGCGATATCCCCACGTCTGATTATGCTGATAGATTCATTGGGGGAAGAGGCATTGCGGCCAAGATTTACTGGGATGAAGTTCCACCGGGAACCAAGGCCTTTGACCCAGAAAACCGGCTGATGTTTATGATTGGCCCTTTATCCGGTTATCCGGGAATAGCCGGTTCCATAAGTCAGATATGCGGAAAATCGGCTTTTACTAATCCAGAGCAGTTCTATTACGGTTGTATGGCAGGAAGCTGGGGAGCTCATCTCAAATTTGCCGGTTATGATGGAGTTATTGTTCACGGCAAATCAGAGAAGCCAGTCTATCTTCTGGTACAAGATGGCAATACTGAATTAAGGGATGCCTCAGCCCTATGGGGCAAAGACTCAGCTGAGACGCGAGACCTGCTGAAGGGTGAGCTGGGAAGCTCGGCAAGGGTATTGGCTACGGGTCCTGCTGGTGAGAACCTGGTAACATTCGCTACCACTCTTGCCGATGAAGACTCCTCTGCTTGGGGTGGGGCCATCATGGGTTCCAAGAAGCTAAAGGCAATTGTGGTCAGAGGGAAAGGTAGCCGGCTACCGGCAGCTAATCCAGAGAAGCTTGAGACGCTGGTGGAATATCTGCGCGGGTTGGGGGGTGGAGTCCGCCGCCATGGTGGGTCCCCCTTACCACCACCGCTTGTCAGAGAGCAGCAGATTTGCTACGGCTGCGCAAGAGGCTGTGGCCGTGGCACCATAGAAACAGCCGACGGTATCAAGTCGAAATTCCTTTGTCAGTCCGCCAGTGTTTATATGCCCGCAGCTTTTACCTATTATGGGAAACCGACTGAAGTTCCCTTCAACGCTACGAGGCTTTGCCATAATTATGGGATTGATACTCGTGTCATATGGGCCGTGTTGAGGTGGCTTACGGACTGCTACAAGGCCGGCGTTCTGACCGAGGAGAACACGGGCCTTCCTCTATCGAAGTTTGGAAGCTGGGAGTTTATTGAAACTCTGCTGAAAAAGATATCACTGCGAGAGGGCTTTGGCGATGTCCTCTCGCAGGGTCTTCATCAAGCTGCCGACTCTGTGGGAGGTGAAGCCAGGGAATTAATTACTGACTATCTTGATAAGAGTGGGCACAATGTAGTGTATGGTCCGCGGTTGTATAACATATGCGGTATCTTTTATGCCACAGAACCCAGGATGGCCCTTACACTATTGCATGAAATATGCCTTCCAGTGGAAAAGTGGAACGAGTGGGTTAAAGGAGCAGAAGACGCCTATATGTCCTATGATATGCTTCGCGACATTGGCCGGCGGTTCTGGGGAAGTGCGCTTACCTTTGACTTCTCCACCTATGAAGGTAAGGCCGTAGCTGCCAAGAGAATCCAGGACAAAATACATGCCCAGGAGTGCCTTGTCCTTTGCGGCTGGTCCTACCCAATTAGGTCCGTTGACAATACAAAGACTCATGAAGGCGACCCCACTATTGAAAGTAAGCTTTACTCGGCTGTTACCGGGAATGAGACGGATGAAGAGGGGTTAAACAGAATAGGTGAGAGGGTCTTTAACCTAGAGAGAGCTGTGCTCGCCCGCGAAGACCCTCGAGGAAAGAAGGTTGATAATATTCCTGAGTTCAACTTTACGGTACCTAAAGGAGGGGAAGGCATGAACCCAGAATTAATGGTCCCAGGGAAGGATGGTGAACCAATAACTAAAAAGGGTACAGTGGTTGACCGGGAGAAGTTTGCCCAAATGCTGAGTGACTACTATGAGCTAAGGGGTTGGGATAGCAACGGTCTGCAAACGAAGCAAAAGCTGGTCGAGCTTGACCTTGAAGATATTGCCCAAGGCCTGGCGCAAAGAGGGCTGATAAATTAGCAGCTGTATTGGGTATCCTAGTTACTTCCAGGTTAAAAGGTCAGACTTGGTCACTATGCAGCTGGGACGATACTGGATAGGTCCAGGCTTCAGTCTCCGCTGACTCTCTAGTGGTTATGATCTTCTTCTGCCTTTTGTCTTTCACGAAAGAGGTTGGGACTGGCAACAGCTAATGTCTCTACCGGCGTACTCGATAGAGCTTTAGTACCCATTACTGCATTAAACGGTATCAACATGGCATCACCCTTCTTCAGGATTGCCGATTCGCCATTAATATTCACTTCTACTTCTCCGTCTAGGACGAAGTATACAATCTCTGCCGGGTGAGGATGTGCCCCATCCATAACATCTTTTTCGGGATTGAATGGCACCTTATAATATAGGCACTGCAATCTGTCACCGGATGTTAGAATGGTCTTGTGTTCCACCCCTCCTGGCAGGGGCTCTCCTTTTGCCGTATAGATGTTTGTTATTTCCATCATGCCTCCTTTTCTGCATACGATGATAGTGTGGAATTCTA
>DUER01000106.1 GCA_011192075.1 Dehalococcoidia bacterium
CTTTCTTGCTGCCTATCATCGAAGTCCATAGCATTTGAACAAGCTGTCTCATCCCAAAGACAGTCAAAAGATAGCGTCCGTTTTGTTCTAGCGAGCTTTTACAACGTGAAAACGAAGTCTTGCCTACCGTGTCAAAAATAATGTCATAGGTCTGGCCGGTCTTGGTAAAATCCTCTTTAGTGTAATCGATTACCTTATCGGCTCCCAGAGATTTGACCAATTCTAAATTCGTTGTACTGCATACCCCGGTAACTTCTGCCCCATAGTACTTGGCAACCTGTACCGCAGCAGTACCTACACTTCCAGAAGCTCCATTGATAAGGACTTTTTGTCCGCTCTGAATATTCCCCTTATCTCTAAGGAAAGGCAATGCTGTTATTGCCCCAATAGCGGCGATGGCTTCCTCATGGGTCATATTGGCTGGTTTTATTGCCAGCACCTTTTCTTCATTCAGACATATGTACTCGGCATAAGCACCAGCATCCTTAAGATTAATTCCAAAAACTTGGTCACCTTCTTTAAATCGCTTTACATCTTTTCCTACTGATTCAATTTCTCCGGCTAGCACACCCCCTAGTATGGGGTTTTTTGGTCTTATGAGACCAGTTATTATTCGTGCGAGGAGCCATAACAAGGGAGGGGCTGTGCCACTTCGAGCTCTCGGGTCCTCTGCTGTTACTAATGTCGCATATATTCTTATCAGTACTTCATTGTCCTTGGGAGTAGGTTTTTCTACCTCTTTGAGCTGAAGAACCTCCGGTGGCCCGTATTTCTTATATACAATCGCTTTCATAAGCATTCCTCCAAGATTACTTTGATTTGGTCATTTCAGAATCGTTTACGGCAATGCTACAATCATGCTTATTATTTGTCAATTATGAATAAGAAAAAGGAACTATTATACGATTAGACTAGACCAAAAACCAACTCAAAAGTTCTGTCTATCGTACAGTACCACCCACTTTGAAGCTAGATAGACACCATAACTGGACATTCGCCCCCTCAAGAACTTGACACAGCGCTCATTCATGGGAGTAGAACCGTTCCTTTATTGCGACCAGCCCCAGTGTCATGAACTCAACCTCAGCAGGTAGCCCAATCATTCAAGGGTAGACTGATTCGTTTAGCATGGTGCGGGCTACGCCTCCAGTATACCCGAGGTTTCCATATGGATTGACATCCACGAAAGGATAATGCAAAATTAAACCCAATATTTGCGATGGACGATGCCTTCAACGTGACTCCGCCAGCTTTTTTAGCTCATTGGCACACAGTTCGAATGACCGAATACGTTCTTTCTCCAAACTAAGCTGATCAAATGGAGGTTGCCCTTTTTCTAAGCTTAATGTAGCACTGACTATCTCTTCACGGTCTCCACCTTGGGCAAATATTTGTTTAAATGAAGGAAAGGCTCGGCCTGCTATAGTGCTACGCCCATAATAGGATAACGTTCTCTCCTTGCCCGCCAGGCTAGCACTAGCTGCATAAATAAAATTCTCTGTTCCCCGGCAACCTGTTATTTGTGCTATAAACTCCGGACCAGTTTGACCAACCATACACGCGGCGCAATTGATGATCAGCCTCGCCCCTTTGAGGCACAAAATGCGAGAAAGCTCGGGGTAGACCCAAAAATCAGCACAAATCTGAACGCCGATGCGGCCATATTTAGTCTCAAAGACCGGGAGATCGTTCCCTGGTTTGAAGCAGGCTTCCTCAGTGAAAGTGGGAGGCGGCGCTAGGTGAATTTTCCGATAACTTCCCAAGATCCCTTCCGGGCCAATTACTGCTACTGAAATATACCGGACCTTCGGGTTTTTTTCATCTCGCTCCGGTATTCCAAAAAGGACATAAACACCAAGTTCCTTGGTCAATTTAGCTACTTCTGCGGTCGATGAGCCAGGTATCGTCTCTGCTGCCTCCTCGTGCATAGAACATGGCTTGTGATCACGGCGAGCCTCATCACCACATTCATAGCCACTTAATGCCAGCTCGGGAAAGGCGATTATATTCGACCCCTCCTGTGATGCTGAGATGACCATTGTTTTTATTTTCTGCAGATTGGCAGCCTTGTCCCCCCATACCGGATTGAAATTAACAACACTAACTGTTACCGTCTTTTCATTTTTTTCATACTCTTTTTGTATCATCTCCATTTACTCCTATTAAATAATTTGGTCCACCTTTAAAGTTAGTATTTTCACCATAATAGCCTTAATGAATATTTGGGAGACCAGACTCGACTACGAGAAATGCACACCAAGAAAGATAGTGCACTTTTTAAATAAGTATGCGCAGGTAAAAAACTAGGCGTCTTCTAACTTAGAAAGGAATTCCAGAACTGCTCTATTAAACTCTTCAGGTGCTTCGAAGGGACTTGAGTGACCTGCGGCTAATATCACTAGCTTTGAGTTAAGTATCATCTGCTGTAATTGCTTGCCCCGCTCTGGTCCCATACCAGAATCGTATTCTCCGATGATTAACAACACGGGACATTTCAACTTACTAATATCAGGCGCACTGGCTCCTCCCCGCAACGACCGCATTACTTGGGCAAGCTGGTGCGGATCATTTTGTAACTTACTATTAACGAACTTCTCAAACTCAACCGGGTTCCTGGATTTAAAGTCAGGAGAAAAGGCAGCGGAAGCCATCAGTTCGGCGGCTGTCTTAATATCTCCTTTGTCAAGTAGCTCTACAATTTGTTGCCCCCGCTGCATAGCTTCTGGAGAGGGTGTAGCTATGGCTAAGCCTCCAGAGCTATTGGACAATACGATTGCCTTCACCAGTCCTAGATGCTCTGTGGCCAACTGGACCGCTATACTCCCTCCCAGAGAGAAGCCGATGCAGATCGCTTTGTCTACGCCAATAGCTTTAGTAAATTGATAAAGGTCTTCAGTAAATAATGATACTGAATATTCGGTTTCACGACTTTCGGTCTTACCAAATCCCCTGATATCATAGGTAATGACACGGTAACTCTTGGAAAGAACGGGAACCTGGTTATACCACATATTCAGATTATCAAACGCTCCGTGAATAAGGATAAGGTCTTCTCCCTGTCCCTGGATTTCATAATTTATAGAGATACCGTTAACGTCGACCTTCATAATAGCCACCTCCCTTATCATTTTTCTGCTGAAGCTTACTCTAGACCATTAACCTAAACTTGTCAACGATCACAGCCACAGCCAAGAAACCACCACCAATCTAAGGCTTATCTAGCCAAAATGCTACAGTAGCGATTATGGCATATACACCCGATTAAAGAACCTCCTCTGCCTCTGTATCACTCAAACCAAAAGGGTACCAGCTACCGCACTTAATTAGCGGTTCCAGTGCCCTTTTAATCCTATCCATCTTCCCTACACCTAGTTACTGTTTTTAAGGCTATTTCACATGTTGGGACTTGAGTGTAGTCCTACCTTGAGAGTTTGGCAATACTAGAAGAAGTTGTATGGGTTTGGGGTAGGGGTATGGTATGCCAGCTAGGTCTTTACTTGTACTCCCCTACCAAAGAATCCAGTTTCAAATGCTACATAACCCTTAAAATACTTGGCCGCTTCCTTTGGTTCAGGATAACTCCAAGCAGACTTCTCCTTAACTTGGTCTCCTACCATAATGTCATAGTAGGTCGCCTTTCCTTTCCAGGGGCATGTGTATTGCTTATCACCCGGTTTCAAATAGTCCCATTTGACTGACTCCGGGGGGAAATACACATTACCTTCGACCATCTCATACTTGTCGCTTTCCGCAAGTACCACATCATTCCAGACTGCCCTCACCATATCTTTGCCATCCTTAGTTCGGTAATTTATAAAGTATAGGCTACTATTGATGTTCACGCAATATTGGAAGCACATTTTTTCATATTACTTTTTACCATGGAATAATTCACTTCTAGCGCTGACCTAGTATTTTCATTGTTTCCTTAAGTGAGCTAGTATTATCCGCTCTTATATAGGGTGTTATACCAGTTTATATGAGAACCCAAGTAGAAGTGGGATGGGCGAGGGATTGGGTATTGTGTATGATATACCAGATAATTCACTACTTTCCCTGATAAATAATCAATACATATTAGTGCGGAACCCCACCTTCTCCTAATAACTGATCAGGTGAATTGCTTCGCACAAAGCAGATACCTATCATACACAGCTAAGTATCCAGATTTCCATTTTTCCTTTCCTTCATGCACAAGCCGGCCACCACTTAAGCAGTCTATCAGTACTATGCCTTCACTACGTATTAATGAGACATAAATCACATACAATATGACCAATACTTAATATAATATTATTAATTTAATTAATAAAGGAGTTTAACTAATGAACATCACCTTGAGAAAAGCCTTGAAGGTGATAGAAAAGTATTATGGGCAGTACTACCGCTCCGTAACTTTTCCTTACCTTGTCAAGGAAGATGATATTTCAGCTACATTTGATTATGCATTTGATAACGGTGTCCTTGAGTTGAGACTACCTAAGGCTGAAGAAGTCAAAGTAAAGAAGATTGAAATCAAGGTAAATCTTCCTGAGGGTGAAACTAAGAAGCGACAACAGAAACCAGACAGGAAAAGAGTTAATGTGGCGGTGTAAAAGTGATAGGAAGGGGTTGAGACTAATCTCAACCCCTTCCTATGGTAAGTCCGCTAGGATATCTTTTTTAATTCCAAACTTCAGTCTTCAGGAATCATAGCCTTGACTAATAATCACTTTATATCGGAGGACAACAAATGCTTAAGCCAAGTACATATATAGTTATGGGTCTTGTTGCTGTGCTAGCAATTATGTTTGTGTCTTGTACGTCAGAAGCTCCTGGTCTTACCCCAGCTACTACTCCTGCATCA
>DUER01000107.1 GCA_011192075.1 Dehalococcoidia bacterium
AGGCTAGCCTGGCTGGCACAGTTCCCTTCTTTGAATAAGGATATCTTAACTGCAATAAAAAAGTGAGACCAAAGCCAGAAGCTAATGCGCCCCTGTAGCTCAGGTGGATAGAGCAGCGGTTTCCTAAACCGCGTGTCGGGCGTTCGAGTCGCCCCAGGGGTACCACTTTGAGAAGATAAGAATGGTAGATGTCTCTGGAAGCTAACTTAGAATATAAAACAAGGAGGTAAAAATGCCGTATCCCTGGAGAACAGTGCGAGACTGGATACTTGAGGAAGAAAAGCTGGGAAATGTAGCAAGGGTAAAGACCCCAATAAAATGCGGGGACTATAGCAACATCGTTGATATTGGCAACGGCATACCGGGGAAGATACCTGAGACCGAGGTGAGAGCCTTTGTTAGGTACCTTCATAGTTTGCCAGGAAAGCCGATAGGTATTATAGAAAACCCGGTAGATAACCGGCCCGATATCCCGGTGGTGGTTAACCCATGGCCTAGCCGCGAGAGAGTACTAAGGGGACTGGGGCTTAACAACAACAGTGAACTGAATGATAAGATTGTTGACATCCCCAACAAGAGAATCAAGCCGACAATCATTTCCAAAGAGCAAGCACCGTGCAAGCAGGTCATAATACCCGAGGACAAGGTTGATTTGAGAAAAGATATACCACGAGTCTGGGTGGAGTTTAACCAGTGGTTATGGACCGCATGTAACGGTACAATCATCATTTACGACCCTGAGACCGGAGCTCATAGCCTGGGCAAGCTGAGATACGGTCCGTATGAGTGGAAAGACGCCAACCCCAATACTCCCTTCCCTGAGGAAAGGGTAAAGCGCTACGGGGTGACCACAATGTCCCCCGGCGGTCCCAGACCAAGCAACACCGCTAACTTTTATGGTAAGCACCGAGCACAGGGTAAGCCCATGCCCGCGGTATTCGCCTTTGGCCTTCCCACCGATGCCCATATCCTGGCCGCAGTTAAGTCATTAAACTGGCCTCAGAGTGGCGATGAGTATGAAGCCCTCGGCGGCTGGAGAGGAGAACCGGTTGAGATTATTGAGTCAGAAACAGTACCCGGCTTAATGGTTCCGGCGCAGGCTGAATGGCTCATAGAAGGGGAATTTCTGCCGGAGAATGAAGTAATGCCACCTTACGGGGAAGACCAATTCATCGGCTACATGATTGGCGATATGGTCTGGCCAGTATTTAGAGTGAAATGCATAACCCATCAGAAGGACACCTGGTGGACGGCTACCACCTTCTCCTCCACTGGTCTCCACGGCCGTGAAGGAACTCATTCCGCACTAGCCATTGTCACACAGGAAGCCGATGGCCTGAGACATCTCAGGTCACTCGGGTTTAAGGTAAAGGATGTCTGTACTATGACTGGACCATTTATGATCGTTATACAGCTTGAGGTTGATGGTATGGCCAAACCCTATCCTAACTATGGCAAGAAAGTGGGCATGGCCCTCCAAACCTATATCTCATTCATTCCTGCTGTATACATAATAGTGGTTGGGCCAGATATTGACCCCTACGACCCTATAGATGTTATGTGGGCTATAGCCATGCAGACAGACCCTACCCTAGACTCAGTAGTGATTAACCAGGGAATGCCTGGACCGTGTACCATACTAGGAAAGCGCCGTGACCAGCAGCGACCAGTGACGACCGGGGGGCAGGTAATAATTGATGCCACCATCCCAGTGCCAGAAAGGTACGATAGCTTTCAACCGAGGTGTGAGCCCGCCGAATGGGAAAGGGAGGCAATTAAGCGAATAAAGGAGAAGATAGGCCGAGCATGATAAGATGGAAGTGAGACAGTAAATAGCAGTATAGGAGATGGAGTTATGAAATACGACCCGATTGTGGTTGGAGTCGGGCCGGCAGAGCAACTGTTCCTGACCCTTGTATAACCATAGTCCCGTCCTGTTTCTCACCCCAAACTTCACACTCCAGATAGTTCTCGCTGTCCTTGATATATTTCTTAGTTACCCTACCCTTCATAGTTATAGTGTCCCCGACAAATGTTTGAGCCCGTACTTGGCTGGCAAACTTTTTAAGTGCGCCATTTGGTCCGATCCAGTCAGTGAACAGCTGACTCAGGTACGAAGTAATTTGAGTGCCATGGGCAATGGCGCCGGGAAGCCTGTCTACCTCCATCGCCCATTTGTTGTCATAGTGAGAGGGGTAAAAATCCCCCTGCATTGCGGCAAACTTAGCCATTGTTATCACTGTGTATGGTCCCTTGGTAAGAGGTGGGATTTCACTACCAACTTTAACATCATCAAAAAATAATTGTTCCATTTTTATAGTTTGAATTTCACTCATCACACTCTCCCTTCTCTTGGGGAATATAGCCTGTTGATACGTTCAGCCATCTTTTCCTATTTGAACATATATACAGCACCAATGTGACCACGGGCTACAAGTTGTCCATTCTGGTTAGTGTATGTTGTTTCGCCGGAAACAAAAAGCAGCCTGAATCGCTTTCCCTGTTTCCAAAAGACATCACTGCACTGCTTCCTGGTATCTATTTTATCTCCAGGCCGGATCGGCTCAAAGAACTCCCACTCACAGTTCGCCTGCATTGAACCCCTAAAGGTAGGATATTTCTCCCTATTTACAACACAATCTGGACTATAGATTGCACCAGTAAAATCAGCGGGAACGCTCACCCCGTCATCCATAGCCAAGAGGTACAGCGGCGGAGCTATAATTCCTCCCCACCTTGACTGCTTAGCATATTCCTCATCAAACCACAGGGCGTTAAAGTCACCATTTACCGTGGCCCACCTTTTTATCCGTGACCAATGAACCGGCTCATCAGTCCCATTGGGAAAGAACATATCGTGGGGATGTTGAGGAACAAATTCCAGCCCAATTCTTTTTTTGAATTCCTCGTAAAGCTCCCTTTCTTCTGGAGCCATTTTTTCTTCCAAGGTCATATCTTTTTCGGCCATATCTTTCTCCCCTCCATACATTATGAGGCTTCTTATATCTAAAAGTATCATATATTGAATAAACTCAAGCTATTCCAGAACCCTATCCGCTACTAACTGGACAAACTCCTTATCCGAGAAGCCCAGAACCTGGGTGCATATATATTCAGTATGTTCTCCCAGGAAGGGAGCACGCTTTACCTCATAAGGGGTTTTTGATAACTGGGCTGGCATTCCAGAGTAGGAGAAGCCTCCCAACCCGGGATGGTCAAACTTCTGGAAGAAACTCTGGCGTTTTAGCTGGGGGTCATTATCCAAATCCTGACCGCACTGCACCACCCCAGCGGCGACACCAGCCTCCTGCATCAACTTCATCACTTCTTCCGGGGTGTAATTTATTGTCCACTCCTCAACCAGGGCATCAAGTTTTTCAGCATTCTTCACCCGCTCAGTAAGAGTAGAAAATTCAAGGGCTTCAGTCCAGGCTGGATTGTTAATGACCTGACAGAACTGTTGCCACTCTTCATCTATAAACACGGCAATGGCGCACCACCTATCGTTACCCTTACACTGATAGACACCATGGGGAGCGGCACGGGTAGACCTGTTGCCCATCCTCGATGCCTCTTTACCGTTGACCCCATACTCCAGAAGGACTGGTGTTAGTAGCGGGATGATGGTCTCCATCTGCGATGTATCAATGTACTGTCCTTTGCCAGTTCGGCGTCGGTATTCCAGAGCCGCCACTATAGCCAGCACGTTAATCCTGGGAGCAATAAAATCGGTGATAGCAAAGCCTGGAGCCTGTGGTAGCTGATCGGGGAAGCCGGTGAGGTGAGATAAACCGGTAAGGGCAGTCAGAATAGCTCCGTAACCGGGAACTTGAGCAAAGGAACCGGTTTGTCCATAGATACTGGAACTAAGCATGATAATATCAGGCTTTATCTTCCTGAGTTCTTCATACCCCAAGCCCAGTCTGGTAATTACCCCCCCAGCGAAATTCTCAGCGACTACATCGGCCCACTCTACCAGTCTCGTCATTACTTCCATAGCTCGAGGGTGCTTAAGGTCAAGGCTCAGGTCGAACTTGCCTGCATTGGGAACCAGATAGCACACAGAACCCTCGTTAGACTTACGCTCACCGCCAATAAACGGGCCTATCTGGCGCATCCAGTCTATTCGTGTTCGTGATTCTACCTTTATTACCTCGGCTCCATAGCTGGCGAGTATAGAAGTGGTCATTGGACCAGCCAAGGCAATTTCAAAAGCAACAACTTTCACCCCAGCAAGCGCTTCATTTGTCATCTTTATCTCCCCAGTGATTTAGATTATGCCTGCTTGTTTCAGGGTTATGACTTTTTCTTCGGACAGGCCCAGTTCATCCTGATAAATCTCCCTATTGTGCTCTCCAATGAGAGGAGCACGGCGCCATAGCTTACAAGGAAACTCTGAAGACAGGCACGAACGCCCGGGATAAGAAATAGTAGTGCCTAATTCAGGATGCTCCAACTCCTGCCAGTAGTCTCGAGCCTTAAGTTGGGGATGCTCTAGAATATCGGTTAAGTTACAGACAGGCTGGATTAATATACGCCTCTTAAGAGCTTCTTGGTGCAACTCAGCCTTGGTCTTAGTTTTGAAAAACCTGCCGA
>DUER01000108.1 GCA_011192075.1 Dehalococcoidia bacterium
ATGAACAAAATGTGGCTTGACGAGAAGAATATGTTTGTAGTACTTGAGCCTGCGATAACTTTTGCCCAAATGCACGGTGAAACGTTAAAGCGAGGATTGATTGGTTGTCTGCCTGGTGGCGGCGGTGGTGTATCTGTTTTAGCCAATAGCTTAGTCAACGGTATGGGACTATTTAACTATCGTATAACATATGCTTCCCAGCGTAGATGGAATGGCATAGAATGGGTATCTCCAGAAGGCGAAATTTATCGTATGGGTTCTCTGGTTGAGGGTGAGGATAGCTGGTACTGGCAGGATGGCCTCGGCCCAAACGTTAGCGGGCTTATGCATGGTATAACTGGCTGGGGTGGTGCTATGGGAATTGTTACTAAAATGTCCACCAAGCTGTACCCGATTGCCGCTGAGAAGCTGGAGACAGAGGGTATTAGTTACGATAGTTGTGTAAAGTTGCCTGAAGACCGGATGAAATGGTATAACGCTGCTTTTTCAAGTGAAGAGGATGTAGAGAAAGCTCTAAGAGAGATAGCTAAGGCAGGAATTGGCTTCGTTGTCAACAGAGTGCCCGGTTTGTGGCGAGACATCGCAAAGTCAAGAGGTAATTTAGCCTATCGGAATATGTTCTGGAAATCATGGGGTAAGAGAACCAGAGAGGAGGTATCAGGGCGTCGCGTACTGCGGGTACTGCTTGTTGGTCGTGCCTCGAAGGCGCAGCTTGAGTATGAGGAACAGGTATTCAAGGACATTACAGAGAAATCCGGCGGCAGAATTTTGGAGGCCAGGCAAGTTGACGAGGCTTCTTTCTTTGCCGTTAATTCGCTGGATATGTGGCAACCCACAGGTATGTTCGGTGATTGCGATGTAGGTATGGAGAGTCTGAGATGCATCCGAGCTATGGGTGAGAGTTGGCGAACTAAGGAGACTGAGCGGGAATACGTTGATGATTTCCTCGACCCAAAGGGAGATACTCCGTGGTATATGTCTTACAACATGGGGCGCTTGTACTATAGCGAGCTCCATGCTTGGCCGGATGCTACTCAGATGGACCGTGGTGATGTAGCTTATAAACCGGGACTGCCTGAGCGATTTATGCGATGGCGTGTTAGTGAGGCTGGAAAGATTGTTACCGAAACCGGTGGTCAAAGCTTCTTTCAGTCTTTAGTAACACCGACACGCTTATTTTCGCCCGCTTTTCAAAACTATGATCTGTGGATAGACCGTTTCAAGAAGGACTTTGACCCAAATGAGATTTCAGCTCCGGGACAGCCTTACATATATGATAAGATGGTCGAAGAAGTATTTCCCCAAGCTGTAACTGACGAACTCAAAGAAACTATAGCGAAAGTAGCCGATGGGCCATGGAACGGCAATCCTGAGGCATAATCATGACGGTTATGGGCTATAAAACGGTAACAGAGGCACGGCTAAAGCCTTCTTCGCTCTCTTGGGGGATAATAGAAAACGGAGGGACTGGTGCCTGCCTCGACCATCAGAGTAAAAGTATTCCTGTAAGCCACTAACCGGCTTACCTTACTGGCCGGGTTATTTAAGTCACCGAAGTGCATCGCCTGACCTTTCACAGCACACAACAGAGAAGGGCTCGAGGCCCTGGTCTATACGGTGGGCACACAGGTCACACTTCTCCACTAGGTCCGTATTTGAACCGTAGATGATAGCCCTATAAGGACAGACTACCACACATACCTCACAATAGTGTAATTGCCCTATATTTATGGTAGGCTGCAATCCTAAATCATGATTAGAGGGGAGACAGCTGATGGGTAAAACACAGATAGTTTATACCGCCTGTAGTCACGATTGCGGTGGCCGCTGTGTCCTTAAAGTTCATGTGGAGCAGGGCCGCATTGTTAGGATTGAGACCGATAGTGGCGACGAGCCACAGCTCAGGGCCTGCCTGAGAGGAAGGGCCTACCGCCAGAGGGTATACTCCCCCGACCGTTTGCAGTATCCCATGAAGAGAGTAGGGGCGCGGGGTGAGGGCAGATTTGAGAAGATATCCTGGGATGAAGCTCTGGATACTGTAGCTCATGAATTGCTCCGGGTGAAGGAAACCCATGGTAATACTAGTATCCTGTTTATTAGCGCTGGAGGTAGTCAATCAGCGATACATGTCGGCATAGCCATAGAGCGGGTGCTAGCCAGCTTTGGTGGCTATACCCAGACCTGGGGATCTCCGTCTTTTGAGGGAGCTTTGTTTGCCTCTATGGCCACCTATGGAACCATGACTACGGGTAGCGCCCGGGAAGACTTGCTCAATTCACGCCTCATAATAATTTGGGGCTGGAACCCGGCAGTCACTATCTGGGATACCAATACCAGCCTTATACTAGCCAAGGCCAAGGAGAAGGGTATCAAGATAGTCTCGATTGACCCGCGTCTTACTGAGTCGACGGCAGTCTTTGCCAATGAGTGGATTCCCATCAGGCCGGGTACTGACGCTGCCATGCTCATTGCTATGGCCTATGTCATGATTAGAGATGGCCTCCAGGACCAGAAGGTCCTCAACGCCTATACCGTCGGCTTTGATAAGTTCCAAAGCTATGTAATGGGAGAAGAGGATAGCATACCTAAGACGCCAGCCTGGGCTGAGGAGATAACCGGCGTGTCGGCATCCACCATCGAGCGTCTGGCGGTAGGGTACGCCACTACCAAGCCAGCTGCCCTGATACCAGGCTGGGGGCCAGCTCGTGGTCTCATGGGCGAGCAGTTCAGTCGTGCTGCCATCGCTGTTATTGCTATGACGGGCAACATAGGCATAAAAGGCGGTTATGCTGGCGGCTTTATGCGTGCCTTTCACAGTCGGGAGATGATTATGCCCCGTGGGGTACATAATACTGTGGAACAGGGAACCCCACCACGTAAGGATAGCCTTTACAAGCTAAGGGGAGCGGGTAAGCCTAGCAGTACCCGTATCCATCGTGCTAAGCTCTATGATGCTATACTGCAGGGTAAGGACGGGGGCTATCCCTGTGACCCCAAGCTGGCCTACATCGTGACCTCTAACTTACTTAACTCCCATCCCAATACAAATAAAGGAATAGCTGCCTTTCAAAATTTGGAGTTCATCGTCATTCACGAGCAGCGTATGACACCTACTGCCAGATTTGCCGACATTCTATTGCCGGTAAACACCTTTATAGAGAGGGAGGATATGGTGCCTCCCTGGCTGGGGTCGCCATATTACCTCTACCAGAATCAGGCCATAGACCCCATGTATCAGTCTAAGTCCGACCGTGACATATGTGCTGAGCTGGCACCCAGACTGGGCATTACCGATTACAGAGAGGGCAAGACTGACGAGGAGTGGCTCAGGCTCATTACCGGGAGGACTGGCGACATTCCTGATTTTGACCGGTTCAAGAAAGACGGGGTGATTAAGCTTCATTTTACGGAGCCATTTGTCGCCTTCAAGCAGCAGGTCGAAGACCCAGCCGATAACCCCTTTCCGACTCTGTCTGGGAAGATAGAGCTTTACTGCGAGCATTTGGCGGAGATGAACAATCCTCGGATTCCGCCCATACCCAAATATCTGCCTACACCAGAAGGCTATGACGACCCTCTGAGGCAGAAGTATCCCTTGCAGCTCCTGAGCACTCATTACCTTACCGCAATCCATAGCACCCTGGAGAAGCTACCCTGGCTGGAGGAGGTGAAGCCGAGACGGGTTTGGCTTAGTACTTATGATGCCGAAAAACGTGGCATCGCCGATGGTGACGAGGTATTGATTTTCAACGACCGGGGAAAGGTGCTGGTACGAGCCAAGGTTACTGAGCGGATACTACCCGGAGTGGTTGACCTCCCCCAGGGCGCCTGGTTCGATATTGATGAAAACGGGATTGACCGGGGCGGCTGTGCTAACGTCCTGACACCTAGCGAGCACTCCCCAGGAGGAGCCTGGGGAGTAAACACGGTCCTAGTGGAGGTGAAAAAAGCATAGGGGCAAACAAAGGCCGACTGGCTCTTTTTCCCGGTTAAGCTTACCGTTTTGGTATCATCCTTCACTTATACAGAATCAGACTTGACTTCCTTAAGCTTCCCAGACCTGGCGGAAATCATAGCCTCGGGGCAGTAAAGCATACTCGCATAATTCAATATTCTTTGATTCGACTTTGATTACTACAAGACTCCCTGGGGGTTTAGCCTGTGGAATTTCCTTTCCAGTGTCCTTTCCTAGCGCCTTTCTCATTTCCTCTATATTTTTCTTCATACGTTCTTTGAAGTCGTAAATCCTCAATGTCTCTTCGTATTCAGGATTATCCGCTGTTATGAGCGTTACTTGCCCTGTAATTTGGGCTCCTTTTACGCTCAGCCACGAAGTTCGTGGGTCAGCTATGCCAATACTTATCCTTGGATTGGCACTGATGTTATTCAGCTTGGTAGTCCCCCGGTCTCCAAGTATATACAGAGTAGTTCCTTCTGAATAGTATGTAACCGGTGTAGCCCTGGGTATATCATCCTTTGACGTTGATAACACGCACACATTATGCGATTTGATAAACTCAACAATATGTTGCTCAAGTTGATCCCTAGGCATCTTTTTGTTAACCTTCATTATTAATTCACGCATCTCATTTTCGTCATTTTCCATTAACTCTTTCCCTCCTTAAATGAATTCTTAGTCACTCCACTAGCTAGGCTGAGTTATGTGTCGCCCTCATTATTGGCACAACTTGGTAACGGGTATTTTAAGTAGCCACTGCAGTATTGTCAAACTGACTCCATTTTGCTGAATAGCGTTCTGCTGGACAGAACAGAGGGCGATATCCCAAACAATCTCCGCTAATGTCTCATTGTTTTCGTCCGCTATAATATTGTTTATCTGTTTTCTCTAATAAAATAGTATAATACGGGTAAATTTGGCAATATGGCGATTAGGGGAAACTTTTGAGTGAGTTCCAGCCTGAGTTACACCTTCCAAGAAAAAAGTGGTAAAGTAGCTAGGGTGACCATAATTACTGAAATGTAGCAGGCAAGGAGGAGAAAAGTGGCCAAATATGACATAATCTTTAAATTTGCCGCCAAAACAGGTGCACTAGAGGGTTATCTCTACGAAAGGGAAAAACTAGAACCTCTAGATAACTGGGTAGCCAACATAGACGCGATGTACCGAAGTTTGCCGGATGGTGTGAAGGATGATATCAAGGAGGAGTTTGGTGTAGTCTTGAGAAGAACTATAACCTATGGAGCGAAGGTTCTAGAAGAGGAAATAAAGACGAAGCTGAACAATCTTGTCCTGGCACTTCAGGAGTAACGAGTTCTACTATTGCTTACCCAGAGTAATTGCTGATTGTCGGCCTTTAGTGAAGCTTGGAAGCCGGAGTTAAGAGGTCTAAGAGTGGCACCAGCGTGTCGGTTACGGTCTTATCAAGAGTTGAAGGAGGGGATGGCGATTAAATGGAAATAAAAAATGGGGGACAGTTGAAGGCACTCATTATGTACTTTTCCGCTACTGGAAACACCGAGAA
Source organism: Dehalococcoidia bacterium (assembly GCA_011192075.1). GTDB lineage: Bacteria > Chloroflexota > Dehalococcoidia > Dehalococcoidales > S120 > S120. Next base: position 5,484 of record DUER01000108.1, read on the forward strand.
GGTTGCCCATGCTATCCGAAACGCCTTGGAGAAGAAGAAGGTGACGCTAACCTTCTTTAAGGTTACCGAAGCCGCCGAAGAGGAGCTATATGATTATGATTTGGTCTTTTTGGGCTCACCGTCAATTCAGTGGCTTCCGGCAAAACCAGTACTAAGCTATATTGAGGAGAAGCATAAGCTCCATGGAAAGCGCGGCGACATAAAACTATATGCGCCTAATATACCGGGCAAATCTGCGGTTGTGTTCTGCACGTATGCTGGCCCTCATACCGGAATAAGTGAAGCTACAACCGCAGGCAAGTATATGGGGCAATTCTTTGAGCATATCGGCTTTGAGGTAGCCAGAGAATGGTATATTGTGGGGGAGATTCATGGTTCTGATGAGGCCAGCACCATGGGAAAATTGGGAGATATCAGGGGCCGTCCCAATAAGCAAGACCTAGCCCAGGTGGAAAATGATGTTTCCCAATTGGTCAGGTCTATTCTGGCTTTATAGAAGTGAGGAACGTTTCGCCACCAAGGCCAATACGGTAGCTTGACAAAGCTGGAGTGGCTACTTATAATGCCCATTACCAGTTGTGTCGATAGTGATGACCACCTAAATTCAGTTTAGCTAGAGAGGCGACGGAAAATCCAGAGCTAAGGAGGCAACAGGTAAATGGAAAATGATTGGAGAGAACTAGTAAGGAAAAATGACTTGTTAGCGATAGCGCAACAAAGGGTAACAAAGCAGATGTCTAAGGACGAAATTGAGCGGCGTATTTCGGTGTTTATCAAAAACCACAATATGTGTGTTTTATGCACGGCAAGGGATAATATACCTCGGGCGACCCCAATTGAATACTGGGCAGATGGAACTATTCTCTATATGGTTGCTGACCCAGGAACCAAGCTGGAAAACGTCAAGGCTAATCCTAGGGTGGGTGTTGGCATATATGACCCATTGGTTGGGTCATTAAGCGTCAAAGGAATGCAGATTACAGGTGAGGCAGCGATCCTAACCGATGATAATCCCGAATACGACGAGGCATTGATAATGCACAGACGGGAACTAGTAGGTGAGGAAATCGGAGATTACAAGCCTCCAAGAGGTCGCGCAGTTATTAAAATTGAAGCCAAGAAAATTGAGTTTATCGACATTGCTTTGAAACTGGACGGCTACGATTTACGGTATGTTTGGGAGGCCTAATTTCTCTATTTCCTTCTCTACTTCTTTCGTACCTTCAGTATAGAATTTTTCTTCGTCTGGTGCAAGCTGCTTTAGAAGTCTGATGAATTCACCAGTATGAACTCATTCTTCGTCAGCGATATCCCTAAGCACTTCTATGGCTAGCTTGTTATCCGTTGATTCTGCGAGCTGCATATACATCTGTACTGCTTCATACTCAGCAGCAGTCATGAATCGTACCGCACGAATTAATTCTTCATGAGTTACCTTTCGGTCATGTGTAAGACCCGAAGGTTATGTCCCAATTCTCCTGTAAAAACTCCTAGCTTGTATACCTCCGGTGTTAAGCATTCTACACCACCACCGGCTCTTTTTTAACCCTTTGGCCCGGCGCTCACCAAAAGCCTCTCTTCTCAGCAGTTCTATTTCAAACCAGCCCATTCAACATTGTTTTCTCGCTTTTCCGAGACTAATGTAAACAATTCTAATTGTTTACATCATCTGGATTAAACGTAGGATGTGGTCTACCAACAATAATTTTTATAGAGAGATTATTTGGTTATGTCCCAAAGTTAGGCATGATTATCCTCCTTTCAGAATATATCTCCTCGTCTCAATTTTGTTGCCCATCACAAATAATAGGCAATTGTTAAACAGGTCTTCTCAACTCAGTAGACTCGGTGTCTAGGTACTACAGCCTTCAAAATGCCACGTCTGGTTTCCAAGTCTCCCAAACCTTGCTAGTCATTTTGGGACCTCCTTTCTATCAAACTATATGTTGATGACTTTAATTTGGTTGTTGCTCATTCGATTGTCAAGCCACTAGTACGTTATGCAATCACTACTCTGAATGGGAAACGTTCTTAGCCCTTCAAGGTCTCTGTTAAGGGAAGTGGTTGCCAATTAACTTGACAATGAGTGGTAAATTAACCTGAGAAACGACAAGGCGTCACTGTTTCAGTTACCAGCAATACCCTCCGGTAATCAATCTTATTTATGCGAACGCCTATATTTGCTAAAGGATAAAGGGAACCTTTTCAAATGTTCATAGAAACTACCAATATTCTGTAACCAAACAGGGCATTTTGTCTCAAACTTCGTTACAGTCAAGGATGGTATTAACTATCTGGTAAGTACCCAGAAAGAGGATGGGTCTTGGGAGGAAGACGCCTATACTAGCACTGTATTTCCCAGAGCTTTCTACCCTGAGACGACCTTTACCGAATTTATTTCCCTTTACTGGCCCTGGCGCGGTATAATGCCTCTTTAGAGGAGGTATAAAGTGGATACGGCTAGTGCTGAGGAATGGCTGTCCCTAATACATCCATCACAGAGGATTCTATTGCTGCCTCACTGTCTGCGCTCCAGCCAAACTTGCTCTGGGAAATACAGTAAGCAGGGACTAGAGTGCCCAGAAGACTGTGCTGAGAATTGTACTATCGGTCGCCTACGCTGGACTGCTCTCAGCCTTGGTTACAAAGGTGTGTGTATTGCTCCCGGGGGGCGTCTGGCAGTGAAGTACGTTAAGGAAAAAAGGCCGAAGGCAATTGTAGCTGTAGCTTGCCAGAAGGAGTTAGAGGAGGGAATTCACGGTGTGCGCGAACTTAGCAGTAGCGATAGACTCACGCCGCCAATAATCATCATTCCGCTAGCCAAAGACGGGTGTGTGGACACCGAGGTTGATGAGGAACAAGCCATCAAAATGATTACTTTGGGCTGCTCTTTGGAATCGGTCAAAGGGGACGCCTGGCAAGTTTGTAACCATTAAGGCTACCAGAGCACTGATTTTGGCTCTACTACTTATACTAAGCAAATTGCAAATTATGAAAATTGTGGATGGTTGAAAGAAGCTTTACTTACCGCCATCTTAAGTCATAAAAAGCACAAGTTGTGAACGATTACTCTTGTGAAGCTATCCTACCTCTGTAGGTCTTCGGTAATGTTCTTACATAGTCCCTTATCCTACACGGTTAGGTACAGTACCGAGTTGTCTTTAATTATCCTCCTTAATTGACCCTCCCAGCGCATACATTCCAGGTGGGCGATGGTCTCCGTTACAGCTAATCGCTTGTGCAGGGGTGGCAGCTGCTCCCAGACTAGCCCAGGAGTATCCCAAGTTATTTGGCGCGAGATATCATAGGCGTTGTGAGTCTCCTTCATGATAATCTGTTCGATTTCAGCCTTCCGTCGGTTGTGGTGACTGATAATCTGCTCAATTCTGCCTCGTAGGTCGGTGAATATATGTTCATGGGCTGGGAGCACCTTGGTTACTGGTAGGTTCTGAACCTTACGCAGAGCAGAAATGTAATCGCCTAGAGGATTGTCCCCAGACTGAACATGGTAGCTTATGTTAGGACTTGTGGAAGGAAGGATGTGGTCACCCGAGAATAGGAACTGGTTCTGCGGCTCATAGAGGCAAATATGCCCTGGAGAGTGCCCCGGTGTCCAAATAATCTCCAAATCATAGACCCCAGTGGAAATAATCTCGCCACCGTACAAGGTATGATCAGGAAGAGTCACCGTGACGAACTGGAGCGCTGGCATAGAAGCAGACTTTAGTGACGACAGGTCTGCAATAGGGACGCCATGGCGTTCTAGCATGGCGGCTATCTTGTCTCGGAGCTCGGAGAACTTGATATAGCGTGACTCGATTAAGTCCGATTCCCACCGGTGGGTTAGCAAGTGGGTGGCTGGGGACATATGCTTGATCCTTCCAGCGAGGCCGAAGTGGTCGGGGTGCACGTGGGTGACGATTATGGTGGCAATGTCCGATAGAGCTAGACCCAAACCCCTCAGCCCGGTGTTCAGGGAACTGAAGGCCTCGGTCGTGTGCCATCCAGTATCCACCATCAACCACCCATCTTTGCCCTCTATTAGGTAGCAGTTCAGGTGACCCAGCGGGTTATCAGGAATGGGTATCTTCAACTGATAAATACCGGGGACTATTTCCATTTCTGGTGCCTTGCTGACCCACATGACTTCTTCACCAGACTCACCTCCATGCCCAACTTTCAGGGGCTAGAGCTGATGCTAAAGGAAGCCCTGTAGCCAGTGCCGCTAATGTCCCAATTAGTACTGGATGCGTCTCTCTCCCATTAGTCGGTTGGACTAGTGCGGTAATATAATCTCGCCACAGAGTATCCAGACCCTCAGTATCAAAGTCATATACTTTTTCCAGTGCTGCGTCGTAGCTACTACCCTGACTAAAGGTGTTTAATAGCTCAAGCATCTTACCCTGCCCATAGTTAGTGATAAGAAATTTAACCAGACTGTAACTCTGAGCATAGGCAAGTAAGGATTCTTCGGTATAAGCGGAAAAGGGACTGGATAGACTACGCACTGAGATAAGACTATTCTCAGCTATGGCTCTGTCAAGATGAGTGGTAAATTCAGGACCAAGCATCCCCTCAGCATACATGGCTAGACCCTCATCCAGCCAGTTAGGTAAGTCACTATAGGGATTAAAGGTCATCTGATGTATAACTAAGTGTGCCAACTCATGGGCAATTGCTCTCTTACCCCAATAGAGATTATCCGGAGCTATGCCAATAGCTATAGTGCCATGTCTGGTAAAGGCTACCCCTCCAGTCCACTCCTGAGGATAAATCATGGCCCCCTGCAGATCCTGGGCATCGGCATAGATATATATCTTAACTGGTTTCTCCAGATTAGCACCGGTATCCACATTCAGCCTCTCCAATGCTTGCTGAGCAATTGCCATTATCTCCTGGGCAAAGGGCTTCTCCCCCTCATACCAGTGTAGTGTTATTTTACCCTCGGTTAGACGGTGCCAGGCGTAGCGAATGTCATCAAACTGGACTCGGATGGCGGAGGTTTTCACCTTGTTGCCCTTGGCATCCTCTACTGTCCACCAATAGTCCACACTAGACCCTGGGGGTAACCCGCCTATTTTTACCATTTCCAAGGCCCAGCTAACATCAACCGTAGTGGTCGCCACAAACTCAATATAGACTTCGCTGGTTACTTGGGCAAAGCTTGCCCGGTCGACCGCATAGTGGAGGCGAATATCAGTAATATCAACCTCACTCCGGGCTGACACATTGAAACTAAGTCTAGAAGGAAACTCTACTTGAACCGAGCTATCTAGTATTGTTAATCCATCCTGAGCCTGAATCGGGACAGGACTCAGTATAGTCAGGAATAAACAAACAGCTAAGGCTAAAATAGTAGCTTTCTTAATCATCCATCTTTACTCAGACTATTCATTAATGGTAAATTGAAGGGGCTTCGCCCCTTCAAAAATAATTCCTTCCCCCTCTCCTTTCAAGGAGAGGGGGATAAAGGGAAAATAGCCCTTTTGTAGTTGTATTGGCAATACCCTTTAATCATTCTTCTCTCCCTAAGCCAGACCGGAGATAGGCGGTTATAAAGTCGTCCAATTCTCCGTCCATTACAACATCGGTATTGCTGGTTTGATAATTAGTTCTGTGGTCCTTTACCATCTTATACGGATGAAGGACATAACTTCTAATCTGATTACCCCAGCCAGCGGTAATACGCTTTCCCTTAAGCCTGGCTCTTTCTTCAACTCTCTTAGCCAACTCTAAATCCAACAGGCGAGATTGAAGAATTCTCAGAGCTGTTTCTTTGTTCTGATACTGAGAACGCTCACTTTGGCAGGTAACCACCAGTCCTGTAGGCAGATGAGTGAGTCTCACCGCACTACTTGTTTTCTGCATGTGCTGTCCTCCTGGTCCGCTTGACCTGAACACATCAACTCTCAAATCATCAGCCTCTATCTTCACATCAACATCGGCTTCGGCTTCAGGTATAACCTCCACTAAGGCAAAGGAGGTATGCCGAGCATGGTCAGCATCAAAGGGGGAAAGACGGACCAGACGATGGACACCGTGCTCTGATTTTAAGTAGCCACAAGCATAATCACCGGTAACACTGATGACGACACTCTTTACCCCTGCCTCCTCACCGGGGGAGACATCCAATACCTCAGCCCTATAACCACGACGCTCTGCCCAGCGAAGGTACATCCTGAGTAGCATCTGTGCCCAATCTTGAGATTCTGTGCCTCCAGCTCCAGCGTGAATGGATAGGATGGCACTCCTGGCATCATATTCACCGCTAAAAGCCATCTCTAGTTCCAGCTCATCAAGGTAGGAGGACATATTGTCTATTTCAGACTCAATCTCCAGCCTAAGCGGGGTATCCTCTTCTGCCAAGGAAACTAGCTCAGCCATGTCAGCTACCTTCTTTTCTACCTCCCGCCATCTGTTTACTACCTTCTTCTGTTCAACCAACCGGCGCATAATATTCTGCGCGCTTACCTGGTCTAACCAAAAATCAGGCTGGGTTGACTGAGTCTCTAACCTGGTGATTTCCTTTTCTCTAGTAGTGATGTCAAAGATGCACCAGTACCATGGCGACTCTAGCCTGCAGTTCCTTTAATTTATCCCTTAACTCTTGCATTTGTTCTACCTATAAAGTTTCCTTGATAGCTTACCTCAGGCACTACGGTATCTTTTTCCGGCTTCAGATTTCCTCCGGCTGCCAGGTGAGCCAGTCGGGTAGGCTCTGGCAAACGGTAGCCGCAACAGCATTCTAGCACCCAATGAATAGCAGTTTGAAGGTCAATTTTATGACCTATGGAAACATAAATTGGCTTCACCCTGGTCTTGGTCCGCAGGGCTACCCCTATGGTCTCACCCCGGTCTACTACCTCAGCATAGCTACCTGGCTCCTCACCTGGTATTTCATGTCTGCCGCAGAGCAAAGATTTAGCACAACCAATAGTTGGCGTATTCAAAAAGAGACCCAGGTGAGAGGCGAGACCCATCCTTCGGGGGTGGGCAACCCCCTGACCATCAACCAGGATTAGGTCAGGGGTAACGGTAAGTTGTTCGCAGACAACCAGTATTAAAGGTAATTCCCGGAATGACAAAAGACCCGGGATGTAGGGAAAATCAAGCTCTCTTTGAACCGCCTTTGTTTCTACTAACCTAACTTCGGGATAGCTTAAGACAACCACCGCCACTCTAGCCACCCCCTGCGCTTTTCCGGCTGATATATCCACGCCAGCTATAAAGTGGGGGGTGACGCCTTCACTATTTCTAGACACCTGCCCTGCCAGCCTCCGCTGTATGTCCAAAGCCTCAGTGATGCTAACCTGCCAGCTGTGCCACTGCTCTACTTTCACACTCCGATTATAGCGAGTGTATCATCTCTTGACAACTATATTTTAACTATGGTTGACAGCCAGATAGTTATGGCGCATAATATGTTATAATTAATAAAGATGGTAAAGATTAGATTACGACGAATGGGTGCCAAGAAGAAGCCAAGTTATCGGCTTGTAGTCGCTGATGCTCGAGCCCCCCGTGACGGGGCATTCATTAGTATTATTGGACACTATAATCCTTTGACCAACCCTGAAACAATAGTGATAGATGAAGAAAAAGCGCGACACTGGTTAGAACGAGGGGCCCAGCCGACGGATACTGCCGCCAGACTACTAGCCAAAGCTGGCATTATAGAAGAGTCCAAAGTAATGAAAGAGAAAATCAAAGACGGCATTGTTGCCAAACCCAAAACAAGCAAGAAGAAAGCCAAGACTAGCGTCACAGAAAAACCTGAAGCCAGCAAGAAGGAACCTGAAGCCAGCAAGAAGGAACCTGAAGCCAGCAAGAAGGAACCTGAAGCCAGCAAGGAGGAACCCGA
>DUER01000109.1 GCA_011192075.1 Dehalococcoidia bacterium
CACTCATAGCTCTGGCAGTGGCGGCGACTCTAGCTCGACTGGCTGGACTGGCTATAATACTGGCTATAATACCAGGTATCTGGGTTATAGTGGTGATTATGGCAACCTATCTGAAACGCAAATTTTCTGGTCTTACTGGTGACACTTACGGGGCAATAAATGAGGTGGCTGAGGTTGGTGTACTCCTTCTTATTTGCCTGTTAGCCCAGGTAGGGTTAGTTACGTAAACTGGAGGTATACTTTGTTTGGATTACTTTTAGTAAGACACGGTGATACCGAATTGAACAGCACTGAGAGGTACTGGGGCAGTACTAATGTTAAGCTGAGCGATGCTGGATTCAGACAGGCTGAGAGGTTGCGCGACCGCCTATCCACAGAGAGGATTGACGCAATATACGCCAGTGACCTGAGTCGAGCTTCAGCAACCGCCGAGATTATTGCCTCCAGCCACCGGTTGGATGTCATAATCTGTGCTGAGCTGCGTGAGATGAATTTTGGCGAGCTTGAGGGGTTGACATTCAACGAGATTAGTCAGCTTTATCCTGAGGTTACTGAATTGTGGCTTCAAAGAAGCCCCAAGCTGAAATATCCCGGTGGTGAAAGTGTTGACGAATTCAATAGCCGGGTTAGCCAATTTGTAGGCCGACTAAAGAAACATGCACCACAGGAAACAATACTCATTGTGGCTCATAGCGGCTCTCTGCGGTCACTGATGTGTTATCTACTGGGCATAGGCGCGGAGCGCTGGTGGCAGTTTCGCCTCGACCTGGCTTCACTTACCATACTGGAAACATACCCACCAGGGGCAATATTAAACCTACTAAACGACCTTTCTCATTTGCGGTAATATGCATCAGGTTTTTACTTCATGGAGTGGCGACAAAGATAGCTGCCTCGCCTGTTACCAGGCAGTGAACAGCAGGCTAAAGGTCCGCTATCTGCTGAATATGGTAACCGAGGACGGCAGGCGGTCATGGACTCATGGGCAGTCCGTTGAATTGCTACAGTCACAGTCGCAGGCTATCGGAATTCCACTAATTCAGAGGCAGACTACAATGGCTAATTATGAGGCTGAATTTAAGGATGCGCTTCTTTCCCTGAAGCAGAAGGGAGTAACCGGGGGCGTCTTTGGCGATATTGACCTCGAAGAACACCGACATTGGATTGAGCGGATATGTGGAGAGGTGGCTCTTACACCCCATTTACCCTTGTGGGGACAGGCTCAGGAGAAAATACTAGGCAGCTTTATAACCTCAGGATTTGAGGCAGTTGTGGTGGTAACTAAGGCTGACCTGTTTGGTGAAGAATGGTTGGGACAGAAGATTGACCTGGATTTTTTGTCATATCTGTCTGAACTAAGGCAGAGGTATGGTATTCAGCTTTGCGGTGAAGCTGGAGAGTATCATACCTTTGTTACTGATGGTCCTCTGTTTGACCAGCGGATAGAAATCCTGGAAACCAACACGGTATTGAGAGAGGGATACTGGTCTTTAGAGATTTAAAAACATTCCTTAAGAACCAAGTAACTAAGGTCAGATACAAGACCCCTTCAGCAGTTATAAGAATAGTATAAGATAAAGGGAGTGAGGTTGATAAACATTCTAATAATTGGTGGTGCTCGTAGTGGTAAAAGTCGTTTTGCCCAGGAGCTTGCCTCAAAATTGGGTGAGCCGGTACTCTTTGTAGCTACAGCAGAGGCTGGGGATGAAGAGATGCGGCATCGCATTGAAGAGCACCAGAGGTCACGGCCAGCCACCTGGAGCACCCTTGAGATTACCACCCATATAGGCAGCCAGATTGTCCAAAACATCGGAGGGGCTAAGGTGGTGATTGTGGACTGTATCACACTCCTGGTTAATAACATTTTTAGTCAGCATAGCTACCAAACTGATGAGCAAATTGATGCCTCCCTCGTTGAGAAAGAGGTTACCAACGAGATTAGTGAACTGGTAGAGTGTATTAACCGGGTTGATGCCAGCTTTATTATGGTTACTAATGAGGTTGGCACAGGCCTGGTGCCAGTGAGCAGGGTGAGCAGATTGTATCGTGATTTGCTGGGCAAGGCGAATCAGATACTGGCTGAGCACGCTGACGAGATTTACCTCATGCTCGCTGGTCTACCCGTCCCGATAAAACCAGCCAAGGGTCTCTGATTTTAGGCCCTGTTTTGAAGTCAGAGAGATTGTGCTAAAATTGTAATAAAGGACTTTGATTAGCTGGTTAAGAGGAGCTAGAAATGTCAGGACATTCTAAGTGGTCTTCAATTAAGCATCAGAAGGGAGTGACTGATGCCAGACGAGGTCAGCTTTTTACCAAGCTAACCCGAGAGATTATTGTGGCTGTGCGCCAGGGAGGCAGTAACCCCGAATCAAACTTCCGCCTTCGTTTAGCGGTGCAAAGAGCCCGGGATAATAATATGCCTCTGGAGAATATTGAAAGAGCCGTTAAGCGGGGTAGTGGTGAGCTAGAGGGAACTACTCTGGTAGAGATGACCCTTGAAGGCTATGGACCGGGCGGGGCAGCTATTCTGGTTCAGGCGTTGAGTGATAACCGCAATCGAACCCTACAGGATGTAAGGAACGTATTTACCCGTCACGGCAGCAGCCTGGGAGAAAGTGGTTGCGTAGCCTGGATTTTTGAATCCAGAGGATTGATTGCAGTACCGATTAATGATTTAGACCCCGAGGAGTTAGCCCTGCAGGCAATAGATGCCGGCGCCGAAGATGTCAAGGTAGAAAACAATTATGTGGAGATTTATACCAAGCCTGAAGAGCTGGAAATGGTCAGGAAAGCACTGGAGAAGCAAGAGCTATCCATAGTCTCTGCCGAGCTATCCATGGTGCCCAAGACTATAGTTGAGCTTGAGGAAAAGCCAGCGCTACAAACACTGAAGCTGCTGGACAAGCTGGAAGAGCTAGACGAGGTGCAGCATGTGTCCAGTAATGCTGATTTTTTCGATTCTATTCTGGAGAAGTATCGGTCTGGTGCTTAAACGAACCTTTTTAAGCACTAAGAAGAAGCGGATTTCCGTTAGTCCAATTTAACCGAAGTTCAAAATGAGGGTTTTAGGAATTGACCCGGGCACGATAACCATGGGCTATGGGATAATAGAGAGCAGGGATGATGAAGTAGCCATGGTTGATTGTGGTGCTTTGACCACTCTGCCACACTCCCCGATTGGGGAGCGTTTGAGCTATCTTTATAATGAACTTCTGGAGATTATATCTCACTGTCAGCCTGATGCGGTAGCCATAGAGCAGCCTTTTATGGCAAAGAATGCGCAGTCAGCACTGGCTGTGGGCAGAGCCCAGGCAGTGGCTATCCTGGCCGCAGCCAACAGGGGAATCCCAAGCTATAACTATTCTCCAGCCCAGGTAAAGCAGAGGGTTACCAACTATGGAGCCAGTAGTAAGGAGCAGATTCAGGAGATGGTCAAGCTCCAGCTTGGGCTATCTCAGGTGCCTGAGCCAAGCGATGCCGCTGATGCCCTAGCTATAGCTATCTGCCACCTACGTGAGGTGCGCCTGGAGAGTCTGCTGGCTGACCGTGATAAAGGAGAGAAATGATAGCTAGTCTCCACGGAAAGTTAGAGGCGCTGGGTAGTGATCGGGCTATTATTAATGTTGGTGGCATAGGCTTTCAGGTGTATATGCCGACCACTGCCTTAAGCACGCTGGGCACTATTGGCGAGGAAGTAATGCTACATACCCACCTTCATCTCCGGGAGGACGGTGCCACCCTCTATGGCTTTACCTCGGCTGAAGAGCTGGGACTGTTTCAGACCCTGATTAGCGTATCGGGACTAGGTCCCAAGCTAGCCCTGGCTATGCTTTCCGCCATGGATATAGACAAACTCACCATGGCTATGGCTACCGGCAGTGCCGACCTGCTAACTGAAATTCCAGGGATAGGCAAGAAAATGGCTAATCGGCTTATCCTGGAACTTAAGGAGAAGTTAGGTGCTGGCTGGATAACCACCCCAGCCACCGAGCTAGCCCAGGAAAACACAGAAGTATTAGGGGCACTAACCTCCCTGGGCTATTCTGTTTCCGAAGCCAACCACGCCGTAGCCACCCTACCCCCATCCACAGACCTGAGCCTCGAGGAAAAGATTAAGCTGGCACTACAGTATTTTGGGGGTAAATAGTCCGGTTAATACCAAAAAGAAGGAAATACTAAGGATAGCCATGAAGTACCGCAAATTGGGTGAATAGCTAACGGTCGCACTTATCGTTTACTAAGGAGAAAGAAAAGATAAGCTGCCATCTGCTTCAATACCTATTTTGCCCCTCTTTTAAGGCGTAAAAATCTCCACTTTCACTAGATACAACTTTCTAACCCTGGGGGACAATATTGCCTGCTCTGTAGGTGGCGCTAAGCATATTTATTTACCCAGCATACCGAACTTCGTTCGATAAAGAGAGGGGGATTAAGGGATCGAAGACTCTTCGAGGTAAGGTAGAACAATCATTAATTGAAGCCAGCATAGCAAAAAGCTATACTAGTTATAGAACACCTTTTTGGCAGAGTTTATCATGCCCCAGTTTGAAATCGTCTCCGACTTTAGAATGACCGGTGACCAGCCCGAGGCGGTGGGGGACCTGGTGGAGGGGTTAAACAAGGGCTATAAGCACCAGACACTGCTCGGGGTTACCGGTAGTGGCAAGACTTTCACTATGGCTAATGTTATTGATCAGGTGCAGAAACCCACCCTGCTTATCTGCCATAACAAGACATTAGCCGCCCAACTCTGCACTGAGTTCAAGGAGTTCTTCCCCAATAGCGCTGTGGAATATTTTGTCAGCTATTACGACTACTACCAGCCTGAAGCCTATGTTCCCCGAACCGATACCTATATTGAGAAGGAAACAGATATAAATGAGGAGATTGACAAACTGCGCCATGCGGCAACTCGCGCCCTCTTTGAACAGCGTGACGTGCTTATTGTGGCTTCAGTATCCTGCATTTATGGTCTGGGTTCCCCTGAGGAATACCATAGCTTTGTATGCAGCCTTAAACGTGGTAATAGTTACCACCGGGAAAAGCTGCTCCGCCAGCTGGTAGATATGCAGTATGAGCGCAACGACATTGATTTCACCCGGGGCAAGTTCCGCATTCGCGGCGATACCCTGGAGATACAGCCAGCTTACGAGGAGCTAGCCTTGCGAATTGAGTTCTTTGGTGACGATGTTGAGCGCATTGCGGAAATAGACCCGCTAACCGGTGAGCTATTGGCCGTACTGGACTCAGTGGACATTTATCCTGCTAAGCACTTTGTTACCTCACATGACCGGCTGATACTGGCTATTGAAAGCATTAAGCAGGAGTTGGAAGAAAGGCTAAGTGAACTGAGACAGCAAGGGAAGATATTGGAGGCAGCCAGGCTGGAGGCACGTACCAACTATGATATCGAGATGCTCAGGGAAGGCGGATACTGCACCGGGGTGGAGAACTATTCCCGACACTTATCAGGGCGGGCTCCGGGGAGTCCACCGTGGACATTGCTACATTACTTTCCCGATGACTTCCTGCTATTTATCGACGAATCACATATG
>DUER01000011.1 GCA_011192075.1 Dehalococcoidia bacterium
AATTATTTGCTGGTACCCCTGTTGTTAAAGATACTGTAACCAAAATCGTAAAATGTGCCACCTTAAATCAAAAAACTCTTTTTGGCTCGGATGGGCCAAGACCCACTAAAAAGTACTTAGAGATAATAAAAGAAGCAGACTACATCTCTCCAGAGGATAAGAAGAAGATTCTGGGAGATAACGCCGACTGGTTAATAAAGGCTAGTAACAAGGAGTTTAGAGACTTTCTAGCCAGTTTGCCACTAAGCCTGGGCAGTCGGACGGCAGTTTACACAGAATGAGGGGATAAAGGGTACCACCTTCTTCATGAGTTACTAGAAACGTTTAATGGTTTTTAGGGTCAACGCGAGCTGCCTCATAGTCCATCATTTCCCATTTTTTCATCAGCTTCGGAATTGGCTTACCTCTAACTGTCACTCGCCTAACGCTACATCCATATTTTGTATCGTTTAACTGTCCCTACTACACAAGAGCTAAGAAAGTATACCACCATCAGCAACAAGAGTATGCCCGGTGACATAGCTAGAAGCATCCGAAGCCAAAAACAGAGCGACACTGGCAACCTCACTTGGTTCAGCCATTCGTCTCAGTGGCACCCGATCCTCGTAGTACTTTAACATTTCAGGTGCAGACCACAAGGCTCGAAGCATTTCTGTTTTCATCCCACTGGGCGCAATGGCGTTCACCCGTATACCGCAACTGCCCAGTTGCTGGGCTAGCGCCTTAGTGATCATGATTATGGCTGCTTTGGAGATCTGATAAGGACTCACCATGAGTGAGGGTGGTGGTAAGAGTTCGGGTGGTGCGAGATGGTTCGATAGTCCTGCCATTATTCCAAACGCTGAGGATATATTGATAATATTGCCTTTCTTTCGTTCCATCATTATTTTGCCTGCTGCTGAGCTACAGAAATAGCAACCCTTGATATTAACATCAATGATCCGGTCCCACTCAGCTTCCGGGGTTTCAAAAAAAGGTGGTTCGCCAGCTATACCGGTAGTAGAAATGGCAGCATTGTTTACCAGAATGTCAATAGCGCCAAGCTCATCCGCTACCCTTTGAACTAGACTATCAACTTCAGACTTTTGACTAACATCAGTCTGAGCGGCCAAAACACGCTGTCCCATCTCCTTAACTTCCTCAGCCACTGCTTTCAGTTCATCCCCTTCAATCACCGCGTCACAAACAGCGACATCAGCCCCGGCCTCAGCAAAAGATAGAGCAATAGCTCTACCTAGCCCCCTCCTAGCACCAGTAATAAGAGCCACCTTACCCTCCAATGAAAGCAAATCAGAAATACTCATTGCTCAAATCCATCCTTTCTGAACATTATCCAAGCGCTACCTGTCAAGTCTACAGGGAAACAAAGACCTTCGACTATGCCAGACAAGACAAATAATGCTGTACCAATTATAGTTGAACAAGAGACCATTGTTCAATTATAAACGACTAGAGCACTTCAACTATTCATGTCATTTTCTAATCTAAAAATAGGCTAGCTAAATTTCCTAAGCATATTTTATGCTTACCTAAGGTTTAAGAAATAGTTATGTATTGTAGTGCTTCTCTAACTTGTTTGCTGTTAAATAGCTAGTGCCAATTTTAGAAGACTTACTATTGCTACAGATACAAAATGACTCTTTGTGTCATTCCGCACGTCTAGAGATTCAGTTACTAGTAGAGACTAGCTACGAACGTGAGCAGCGGCTGGTTGTGACTTATTGTATTGCACCATCTTGACAGTATCTATTGACAGAGTCTCTAATTAGGACTACATTAAAGTCGCAACATATGGAAATTGACCTGAAAAGCAATAATGATTGGGTGAGGGACGATGAGGGGCATACTAAGGCCACTGGAAACCTAACCCCTCCCGAATAATTGTACCACATTTTAAGTTAGAGATACCGGTGTGATAGCTGGGAGTATTGACTGAGGAGCCGGTCAAGCCCCTTTTATCCCCTCCTTCAAGGGAAAAGTGGAATTAGCATGCAAGATAGGCTTCGCTCTCTTTGGCACTCCTTGTTAACTCTTCTTGAATCCCCTTACCATCCCTATTGCGCAAGAGCTAAGCTAGTATACCACCATCGGCAATAAGAGTCTGCCCAGTGACATAGCTGGCAGCATCTGAAGCTAGAAACAGGGCGACACCGGCTATATCACCTGGCTCTGCAATTCGCCCCAGTGGCACCCGATCCTCGTAGTACTTCAACTTATCGGGGGCAGACCACAAAACTCGAAGCACTTCTGTTTTTACCCCAGTGGGAGCAATGGCATTCACTCGTATACCATAACTGCTAAGTTGCCGGGCCAGCACCTTGGTGAGCATGATTATTCCTGCCTTGGAAACCTGATAAGGACTGGCAGAGAGTGGACGTTCCATGTGTTCGGTGAGCTCAGGTGGCAGGAGATTCTTCGCCCACCCTGACATTATTCCGTCCACTGAGGCTATACTGATAATGTTGCCTCTCCTTCGTTCAATCATTATTTTGCCTGCTGCCGAGGAACAGAAATAGTTACCCTTGAGATTAACATCAATGACCCGGTCCCACTCGGATTCCGGGGTTTCAAAAAAAGGCGGCTCGTAGGCTACACCAGTAGTACCAATGGCAGCATTATTTACCAGAATGTCAATAGTGCCAAGCTCGTCCACCACCTTTTGAACCAGGTTATCAACTTCAGACTTACGACTAACATCAGTCTGGGTAGCCAGAGCATGCCGTCCTAGCTTCTTAACTTCCTCAGTCACCGCTTCCAGTTCATCCCCTTCAGTCTCCACGTCACAAACAGCAACATCAGCCCCAGCCCCAGCAAAAGCTAGTGCAATAGCTCTGCCCAGTCCCCTCCTGGCACCAGTAACAAGAGCCACCTTACCCTCCAACGAGAACAAATCAGGGACATCCACTGCTTAAATCCTCCTTTCTGAGATTACCCAGGCACTAACCGTCAGGTCTGTGGGGAAACAAATTTTATTTGCGTCTGCTACCTAACCAATTGCCTAACTTCACATATCTGCCCTCCTTTGTTCTCAGTCTTTAGTTTTGGTTATCACTTTATACATAACGGCTATAGATGTTAAGCAGCGATTCTACAACATGGGGGTGGCTTTTGTCAATACGCTAAGTGTGTGTTATCAAAGCAGTATTGCCATAATATTTACTATGGCTATTATGGAAAAGCTTAATTCCGGAGCTATAAAACTAGGGTTGCAACTCAGCCCGAGGCAGCATATGTTTTCAATGACGATTTTGAGGGGATAATCAAGTCCACATTACCCTCTTTCTGGTCCAAGGAACCTTTTAAGAGCGGTATGTGGTTGGGGGTTATGGGATAAGCCTTTTGAGTAACTGTCTGTATAAAAAAGAATGCAAAATCTTAAATTCCTAATGTGGAACTTTACCGGACAAAGCTCCTTCATAGTTTATCTGGACAACGGGGCTAACTCCCTACTTTGGAAACAATCCTTTCAACCTCATCATAGGCCTTTATTAGTCTCTCATAAAGCTCAGGTTTTCCCTTTTTAATCATTTCTAGGTTTTGGCTCATTATTGTGAAAGGTGATCCTTCCCAGCCTTGGAAAAGCTTATAGACATAGTCAACATCCTCATCGCAGGACCAGGCGTTGGACACAGCGAACATCCCAAACACATTCTTGAAGTAATCCTCCTGCCTGCAAAAGTAGAAAGCGTTCTGCCACCAATCTGTATATTCCCGGTAGCCCTTTTGGTCAACAAGCTCCTTCTCGATGGCTTTGACTGCCATATAGCCAGAAGCAACAGCACCCTGTATCCAGGTCTCAATGGGAGCCCCGGCATCACCAACAATTACCACGTTCCCCTCCACCGGTTCCATTATCGAAGAAAGAATGCCGTACTTAGTGCCACCATACATGCCAGTTTTCTTCACTACTCGGGCGCGGTGAAACCAAGGGGAAAAATTGGGATGCTCCATGAACTTCTGTATAATCTCTTCAGACGAAGCGCCGAGTTGGGTCATATCATCGGGCAGCATACCCATGAGGAGGCCTCCCAGTACACTGGTTATACTGGGAATGCAGATAACAGCCCATGAAAATGGGGGTAAATCAGTCTCCACACCTTCCAGATGGTAACAAATAAGTTTTACACCCTGCGGACTAAGTACCTGCCGTTTTTTATTCAAACCCAAGCTATTCACAATGTTAGAGCTTACACCATCCGCAGCAATGGCTGCCCTTGCCTCCAAGGTCTGTTCTCTTGACTTCGTCTGTACTCGCACCTTGACCCCGTCTGGGGTGTTCTCCGCTCCTAGACCGATGACTTCTGGCAGGATTTCTGTCCCTGCCTTTTGTGCCGAGTCGAGGAGTTCAGCTAGAAAAACCTCTTTGGAGAACTGAAATCCCCAGAGAGTACGCTTTCTCCTGTAGATCATATATTTAGACGGCGAGACCTCAACCCAATTGAGGTACGGCACCAAGGGACCTTTGTAGTCAAGAGAGAAGCCAAGTCCAGGGAAATTAAACCTGTTCGTTTCGAAAGCGTTCTCTACTGAAACAGATTCTATGTATCCGTCCCCATGTAACCCTGCCTTACTGGAACTCAGTTTGCGGGTGTAGAATATTTGAGAACAATATCGATTGACCTCAGTGATATTCCTTTTCCGCTCAATTAGAAGGACCTTAAGCCCATCCTCAGCCGCTGTCTTGGCAGCCATTAGTCCCCCGGGACCTCCACCAACCACGATTACATCGTACTTCTTAGTCATAATTACCTCCTCTAGTAATTTTGTTGATAATTAAGGAGGGCACCAGCAACTACTATTTTATCTAGTAATGCTATCACCCTTAATATACTACTCATTTTTACATAAGTTTTGTTATATCGTTTTTAAGGTTAATTCACATATTGGGACTTTAATGTAGTCCTGTTCTGAGAGTTTGTCAATACTAATTAAAAAGGAACGTTTATTAAGTGATTATCTGTAAAAGTAACACCCAAAAGTACGTATGATCCACAGTTATGGTGTCTAATCTATGTGTTCGTCAACACCTTACTAATACCCACTGCATGTAGATTAAACTAAGTGAGCGTGTTGTTAGTAAACCGGCCGTTTCCTGTAGAGCCTATAGAGTGTCATTAATGGCATTGAGATGTTCGTTAAGCACCACTAATATTACTTAAAATGTCGCTAACGGTCTTGGTGAATCCCACGAAACAATATGAAGTTGCGAAAGTGTCGATAACGGGAGACAGTCTCAGCGAATTTTATTAGCGATGTGGCTA
>DUER01000110.1 GCA_011192075.1 Dehalococcoidia bacterium
ATCATAGCCCAGCTTGCCGCCGAATGCTATAAGAGAGACCTGTACTACATGGTTCCGGGAGGAGGTGGTCAGTGTGCAGTGATAGGTAATTTCCATGTCCAGGGGCAGGGTATCTTCTGCTATCGGATGAACCCCTGGACGGAGCGCCGATGCAATGGTGCCGAATGGATAACCCCAGAGGGTGGCCTGGTCACTATGGGGTCGCTGCAGAATGGTGATGAGAACGCTTTTATTGGCGGTGACCCGGGGCCCGAGCTTATAGGTCTGATAAAGGGACAGATAGCCTGGTGGGGATGCATGGGAATCACCACCAAATTGGCGCTGAAACTCTATCCGTTCCAGCCAGAGGGCTTTGTGCCTGAAGGAGTGGGCACCAAAACCGTGGTCACCCTGCCACCGAGGGTCAGGTATCAGAACTACACCCTGCCCACCGAGGAGGACCTGGTAGAATCCATGACAAAAATATCACGGGAGCAGGTATGTGGCGCTATGAACCGGGTGCCTGCTTTCTGGCGGACTATTGCCAAGGCAAAGGGAAGACAAGAATTCTGGGATCTGTGGAATCAGATGACCTACGAGGAGGTTGAAAATACACATATCCTCCGGGTGCTTTTTATAGGCTATACCTCTTTGAAACAGCTGGAATATGATGTGCAAGTGGTTGATGATATTATTGTTAAGGAGCACGGCGGGACGGCTCGTCGAACAAGGCAAACTGATGAAGGCACCTTCCTCTATGCCAACGTAACCGGCATGTGGAGCATGACCGGATACTATGCCTCAGCCGTGGTCGGCTCTGAGAGTGCGCGCTCTACCTTGGGCTGCGAGTTTGAGCTTGCCGACCGACTTGAGGAGGAGCCATATAAGAGTATCTACCTGCCCGAGTACCACGAGCGTCCATGGTACAGCCCATTCGACTTTAACCGCGCCGTATACACCGAGTTCATGCAGTTTCCTGACTCACAGAAGGTCGACCCGCATGACCGCAAGTTTGACTCCAGTGTCACCGCAACCAACATAGAGTGGATGGAAGCGATATGTGTCGGTACTCAGATGAAATACGGGTTTCAAGGTCTCTTTGGCAATGGTATTCTGAATTCTTCTCAAGAGTTAGGACCAACCAAGCACAATTATCATGTTTGGATAGACAGGATACACGATGAGTTCGACCCCATGAATCTGGCCAACCCACCGAGTCTGAGAGCAATCGATGCCCTATTAAACCTGGCTCCATGGTTGCTAACGGAGGAATATAGGCAGACCCAAAATAGAATAGCCACATCAGGCTGGAAAGAAGAGTAGAGCTGGTTAAAACCAGGCTCTAGCTGGTATGAGAGGTTATGCTCCGCCCATTATAACCGGTGGAAAGAGACCTTTGCTGAATACTATGATGACGAAGCCTACATGATTAAGAGAGGAAGTAACTATGGCTAAAAGATACGATGTTATCGTGGTTGGTGCTGGCCCAGCTGGGTTTCTGGCAGCCAAGGCCGCCGGAGAAAATGGGCTCAAAGTAGCCCTCCTGGAAAAGAACCCTGACCCTACACGACACACCAGAGCCTGTGGTGAAACTTTAGGTTCTATGAACGAATATTATATGGGAAACATAACTGGATACAACTCCAGGGATAAGCGCCTCTTTTTTTCCTCCGATGGTTTTTCCTTCAAATATAATGGCCCCTACCAGAATCTATACGGCGTGCGCATGTATACTCCCAATGGCCACAAAATAGTAATTGGTGACTTGGAGGAACAAAAAAAGAAGGGAGACTATGGGAAGGTAGGCATTAGCTTCGATAAGGACATAATGTTCCAATGTCTGCTAGAAGAGGTGAAGGCCTGCAGTGTTGACGTCTTTCCCGGGATAAATGTGCAGAAGGTAACCACCACGGCTAACAGCGTAACTGCGGAGGGAAGCGGACAGAGCTTTGAAGGCAGTTATCTCATCGCCGCCGATGGAGTGAACTCACGAGTAGCCCAAATGATGGGGATGAATGAAGGTCGTACCTATTACTGTAACCTCTATGCTCTATCCTACTATATGTCTGGTGTGGAGCTCCCCGAGCCTAATGTAATTGTACGCGTAGTTGGCTTTGTAAAAGAACGCGGTGCCGAGATTTTTATAATGCCTCACGCCACTGAGGAAATTCATAATGTATCACTACTAAGTGCTGATCCCAGGGCAGACCTCGAAGCGACTTGTGACTACTTTATGAACAAGGCATTCTGTGCTCCCTGGTTTAAGAATGCTAAAAAATTGAGAAGCTTCTCTGCCAATGAGAATTGCTATTCTCCCATCATTGATCCTTATAAAGACCGTGTTTTAGTTGCAGGAGATGTGGGCTCAACACAGGAGTTGGAAAATCAAGGAGCCATGCTCAGTGGCTGGAAGGCAGGACAGGCTATCTCCACTGCCATTCAGGAGGAAAACCTGGGATTAGAAGTTACGGGCATCTCCCAGTATACCAACTGGTGGAAAGAGACCTACATCAACTATTATGACCATGAGGGTTACATTAAGGCCTTTACCCACGGTCTTATCTTGACCGTAGAAGAGGAGGTAAACTACGTTTACGGCCTTGTCAAGGAAACCGTGCCTGCCGCCTGGCATCCCTATACGCTGGGAGTACATATAAGACAAGCCATGGCAAAGGTGATGCCCATCATCCAGGAGGAGAGGCCTGATATACTTCAAAAACTACAAAGAAGAAGCTTACCAGCTACCGAAATTTACGCCGAAGTAGCCAAGCTCAGCAAACCGGTATCATAGCCCATGTTTGCCCGAAAGGTAAGAACCCAAAACCCCAGGTGATAGAGAAGGTAAAGGGCGAGAATAGCGAAAGTAAAATCCGCCAAGACAGAACGGCAATCATTGCATGGCTAAAGGGTAAGAGGAATTTCACTGATGCCATACTCTTTTCTGCAGCATCAATGTCAACACCGGCTACAATCAAAGGTTCTGACTCCAAATTGCTCCCCTTTATGCTCCGGCAGATGCTCTTCTGGCTCTCAGCATCTCAGTAAACGTTTCCACCCTGGTTCTTAGGGCAGCGGCACTATAATTTCGGCTATCGTAAATGTCCATCTCCATGGATAGGGTAGGTACCCCAGTGGTCTCTTCTATCCATTTCTTGATGAAGTGTGAAGTCTGATCCATTGAGCGACAATTGTATAGGTAACCCCAGATAAAGCCGTCCATGTTCAAAGCCTTTAACACCTTCCTCAATTACCTGAACGAGTACAAACTCTTGACATCAATAATGATTTGTGCTATAAAAAAACAACCTAAGGCATCGGTAACCTACTTCCTAGTTCTTGACATTATGGATGATTAGTGCTAAAATCACCCCTCGCAAATAGTAATTTCTGACGAAGAAGGAGAAGTAACTATGGCAGAAGCGACGATCCGCAAGAAGAAGGAACTTCAGGAATTCATTGACAAAGGCTTGTGGGCAGATGAGACCTACTCATCGGAGTGGGACCATAATGCCAAGGAATTCCCTGACAAGGAAGCCCTTGTCGATGGCAGGATAAGATTGACCTGGAGCCAAGCCAAGCTAGCTATAGATAGACTCGCTCTGGGTTTCATGGAACTAGGCTATAAGAAAGACGATTCTATTATCGCCGAGCTTCCTGGTTGGACAGAGATGATGATAGTCCGAATGGCCTGTGAAAAGGCAGGACTTCTTATTGCCCCTGTTTTAAGAAGTTATCGTGAAACCGAGATGAAGCATACAGTAGAACTTCTCGAAGCAAAGGGAGTGGTGATACCATACAAGTTCAGAGACTTTGATTACTTCAACATGATTCAATCAATACGCTCAGAGCTACCATCACTGAAGCACATTTTCATTGTTGGTGACGAAGTTCCTGAGGGAGCCATTTCCCTGAACAAGATGCTACAGGAACCCTTGGAAAAGAAATACTCCCCAGAGGAACTAGAGAAGCTTTTCGCCAAGACAAGGATGCTCTCAACAGAGGTTTCCGAACTTTCTCATACTACCGGTTCTACCGGTATCCCCAAGCTTGCCGAATGGCCAGCGGTTCTGGGCATAGTCCGTACCAAGAATACGGTTAAAAAACTGGGCATCACCAGTGCCGACACCGTTGCTGCCTTAGCTCCCGGCTGGGGTGGCATGAACAATCCGGTCTACCATGGCGGACCAAACGTTGGAGCCAAAATGGTCATGCTAGAGCACTGGGATATAGTCGAAGCGATGAAACTCATCGAAAAGGAGAAAATTACTTACTTCGCTATTACTCCCACCATGATGCGGCTGATGCTGGACCATCCTGAATTCGATAAATATGACCTCAGCTCGATTCGTGCCGTCATGGTTTCAGGAGCGCCCTGTCCTCCTGGCTGGCCCAAGGAATTCGAAGAAAAGGTGGGGGCCAAGGTAATCAATACTTATGGGTCAAGAGATCTTGGCAGTACGGCATCGCCAACAGTAGATGACCCCCCCGAAGTCCGCTGGGCAACTGCAGGTAAATCCAACGGCTGGGACGAGATACATCTGCTTGATGAGAACGGTAACGAGGTGCCAAAGGGAGAAGTAGGAGAGGTGGTAGTCAAGGCAGTAACCGGTTCCGCTGGATACTTCAAGAATCCTGAAGCGACCAAAGAAGCCATTGGCGCCGATGGACTATTTCACATTGGTGACCTGGCTAAGTGGGACGAGAATGATAATTTGGTTATTGCTGGCCGCTCCAAGAACATAATAATTCGTGGTGGTGAGAATATTTACCCCAACGAGATTGAAGGGCTACTCGGTGTCTATCCCAAAGTAACTCAAGCAGTAGTAGTAAAGATGCCTGACCCACTCTTTGGTGAGAAAGCCTGTGCTTACGTTTCCATCAAACCGGGTGAGTCATTTACCTTTGATGAAATGGTCTCCCACCTCAAAAGTAAAGGGTTAGCTGCTTTTAAACTCCCCGAAAGGCTTGAGGTCATGGCTAAGATACCTATGGTGGGAGACGGAACAAAGGTAGATTTGAAAGGTCTGGAGAAGGATATAGCCGACAGGCTCAAAGCTGAAGGAAAGATTTAAAGTAAAAGGAGGCCTCTAATGTAACAGCACAATAGTAACCAAAGAGTGACTATTATGAAATTATGATTCTTCAAAAAACGCAAAAGTGAAGTCAAGATACCAGAAGAAACCCAAAATCAGGAAAAAGAGGAGGTCAAATTGGCCGGAAAAATCGAACCAAGAGAGAATTATAGCTATTACGAGTTCAGTGAGGAAGATATAGACGATACGTGGTGGATTTATGACGGAGGACATACTCCTCCCGGACTTGCCTGGTCACCAATGTTCGTCTGGTGGTGGATGTACGGCGTTAATGTACCGATGGCGCAAGCCATGGAGGACATGCCGACACCCCGGTCAAAAGGTCCCCGAAGTCGTTCGTACCGTGGTTATCACATGGTAACCGTCAGCGTGCCGAAGTCGGAAGAGGAGGTACAAGAGCGTGCCGAGAGGTACCGGCAGGCGATACTCCCGTGGCTTGAGGACCCCGATAAGATATTGAAGCAAACAATAGCCGAGGTAACAGGGGCTTACGAGAAGTACAAGCAGTTCGATTACGCAAAAGCTAGCTGGAAAGACCTAATCCAGATGGTTGCCGACTTCAAAGATTTTTGTCACCGGTTCTGGTACCTCCATTTCTTTACCATGGTGTCAACCGGGGCAGTTTTTGTTGACTGGGAATCACTCAGCAAGGAGCTGCTGGGAATGGACGGTCATCATCCAACCTTCCAGAAATTAATGCGGGGCTATGACAACCATAACTTTGAAGTTGAGAGAGAATTACACAAGCTATCACGACGAGTCATCGAACTGGGACTCAAAGACACGGTAGCTAACTGCAAGGTTGAAGAGATACTCTCCAAGTTAGAGGCAAGTGAAGCCGGGAAGACCGTGCTCAAGGAATTCCAAAAGTTCCTTGATGAATACGGCTGGCGTAATCTGGTGATGGGCTCTTACATGACACCGTCCTGGCGCGAGAACCCAATGCCAGCCCTTATGCGTCTTCAGCAGTTTCTAGGCACTGATAAATTTGAGCTGGATGAGACCATTGCCAGACAAAGCAAGGAAAGAGCAGAGGCAGAGGAAGAGGTAATCAATAAACTGCCGATAGACCAGAGAGAATGGTATCGCATACTAATGAGGACCGGTCAGACAGCCAGCGTTTGGATGGAAGACCACAGCTTCTTCTTCGAGATGCAAGGCCATGCCGTTGGCCGTTATTTCTGGCTTGAGATTGGCAAGAGACTTAGCGAAGCCGGCGCCCTTGACCAGACAGATGACATTTTCTTCCTAGTTCCCGACGAAGTGCAGAAATTACTAGCCGATCCATTTACTTTTAAAGGCCAACATACCGCTAAAAGAAGAAGGGCCGAGTGGGAAGAGGTAGGGCTTACTCCGGAAGGCATGCCCAAGTTTATTCCCGACAATTACTACGGAAGGATTCCTGAGCCAGAAGCCATGATGCAGATGGGTATGTCGGGGGATGTAATCTTTACCAAGGTAACCAAAGAGGCACCACCTGATCCCAGACCGGAGCTAAAGGCCGACCTGATTGGTGTTTCCGGTTCACCCGGAGTCGTTGAGGGGCTGGCTCGGGTAATATTCTCGCCGGCACAAGCAGGGCAGGTACAACCGGGTGAAATCCTGGTTACTGTAGTGACCGACTCGACCTGGACTCCCATCTTTAGCCTAGTCAAAGGTATAGTTCTAGATACCGGAGCACCGCTGTGTCACGCCGCCATCGTGGCCCGCGAGTATGGTATACCAGCCGTAGTCAATACCAACACCCCGATGCAACCGGGAGGCGGCACGGCGATGATTAAGACAGGCCAAAAAATAAAGGTTGACGCTGATGTCGGTGCTATTTACATCTTAGACAAGTAGTAATTGCTCATTGAAGCTCGGTAAGTAACGACACAAGTACAATGTAAATAGATAATAACCATGCGGTTGGAGCGGGAAAAATACGGGTAAAGCATGGTATTATCAGTATGCGTGCGACAGATATTTCGCTTTTTGGCTATAAGCCTGAAGAGCCATAAATCAACACAGGGGAGAATAGGAAAATGGCATTCAAGGATTTGAGGCAATATATATCAGCCCTAGAAGAGCAAGGGAAGTTAAGAAGGGTGACTAAAGAAGTTGACTGGAATTTAGAAGCAGGAGCCATAACTCGCTTAGTCTATGAGAAAGGTTTGCCTTCTCCCCTTTTTGAGAACGTTAAGGACTATCCTGGCTACAGGATTCTCGGTGCTCCAATCAGCACCTTCGGAAAGCTTGCCATCGCTATGGGGCTAAGTTCAGAGACCAGCACCAAGGAGTTAATAGACATTTACCTGCAAAGAAAAGATAAATTGATTAAGCCGGTTATCGTAGATAAAAGCCAGGCTCCCTGCAAGGATAACATTGACATAGGCGATGAGGTTGACCTGCTGAAGTTTCCCGCCCCTATGCTGCACGATGGCGATGGTGGGAGATACCTGTGTACCTGGCAAGTCAATGTTACCAAAGACCCCGACACCGGTCAGGTCAACTGGGGTTGCTACCGGGGTATGGTCACCACCCAAAATACCCTGACCGGTTCAGTTAGTCCAGCGAAAGACATAGGCTCTCACTTCCAAAAGTATCGAGCAAATAAAGCCCCTATGCCTTTCGCTATAGCCATAGGTCCTGAACCAGTTAGCGGGTTTATAGCTGGTGCCAGAGTAAGCTCCAAGCTTTATGAGGCAGA
>DUER01000111.1 GCA_011192075.1 Dehalococcoidia bacterium
GGTAAGGAGGTGAACAATGCCAAGGTTTATTGTCATACATAGCATGCCTTACAATGAGGAGCAAATCATGGCAACTGCCAAAAACATGCCCAATCAACTTCCATCGGATGTATCTTGGAACTTGAGTTACTGTGCTTTTGATGACAGCAGATTCTTCTGTGAATGGGAAGCCCCCAACAAGGATGCCGTCGAGCGAGTATTCAAGTCAACCCAAGTACCCTACGACGCAGTCTACCCCGTCCGTCTTCTTGACGTGAATAAGGCAGAGTTCCGGGAATAGCAAGCCAGCGTTTGATTCCTAT
This sequence comes from Dehalococcoidia bacterium, assembly GCA_011192075.1. GTDB lineage: Bacteria > Chloroflexota > Dehalococcoidia > Dehalococcoidales > S120 > S120. The sequence goes on from DUER01000111.1 coordinate 303, forward strand.
CTAAAGTGAGTTCGGAGGATGCCTTCTGCGTTGCAAGGTAGAAACAAAAGAGGGGTCGTGTTCGTCGTCTACAGATCTCAATTGAGTAGGGGATAGGCATGGAGACTCGAGGAGTTATGTTGGCGGGGGAGGATGGCCATATTAGCTTCCGTTTTTGGATTAATTCCACGTTTGATTTTCAGCAGGTGACCATCTAGTTACTTGCCGATAGGCACCTAAAACAGTAGGACAGAATGTCTCATTCTGAGTTTTTGTTAAATGGGCATTATCTGCCAACAGTCCGAGCTTCTGTCACATAAAACCATGCGAGTTACTATTAGTTAATACCGATTACACACCACTAGGCTAGATTGAACAGAAATGACTTTTATTTAATCGGGCTGTCGGGGATTAGCAATGCGCTGAGGTGTCGGACTTTGTTTGTCCAAAAGCGGTCAGCTTACGAACTTGACAAGGCATGGGCCTGGTGATAGTCTTCATTCAGACGATGGTGAAACCTCTGAGGTGCATGAGGATTGTAGCTGAGAGGGGATGGATATGAGAGATAAGACCCAATCTAAGACACAGGCTACAGACGATTCCCGGTCATCACTAGTTGAAAGCTTGTCCGAGCCGCGATTCAAAGAGAGTCGCACTCAGACGCTATGTAACATTCCGCAACAATTCTTCCCTTCTTCACCCTGATTATTCCGCTGATTATCTATGCCTATCTCGCGTCGGCCCAGTTATGACATTATGATGACTGGCGATTAAAGGGGGACTTATCGATGAGAGCGATAATGCTGGCTGCCGGCCAAGGAATTCGATGCTATCCTTTTACCCACCTTTCCCCCAAGGTATCACAACAAGTCGGTGGCATACCCCTCTTGGAATACATGCTCTCCTGGTTTGGCAGTGCCCCAGAAATTGAGAAGCTCTATATCGTGGTAGCGAGTGATTCTACAGTCGAGATACTGAAGAACTATCTTCAAAAGCGAAAACCCTATCTTAGTCAGATTATAGACTTATTCGGGCGACTGGGATATAAAGTTGAGTATACCAATCCAGACTTTGAGATTGACGTAATAAGGACTAATGGGTGGGGGACAGGGGGTGACCTCAGGTTTGCCATAAGGCACATAACCTCGATAGACAAATCGAATGAGGACTTCCTCGTTTGCAATGCAGACTATATCGTAGCCAGAAAGGTGCCTCAAGGGGGAACCTCACTTCAACTGAATCTTTCGGACATCATCAATTACCACAGGAATTGCAAAAGGGCACTGCATGTGGTGATGACTATGGCATTAATTGAGGTAGAAAGGGAAACGACGACAAGGTTTGGTGTTGCTCAGCTTCAGGAGGTTAAGGGTTTTAGCCTTGTCCGTGGCTTCGTAGAAAAACCAAAAGTAAAGGACATCTCCGAAAACCCCCTGATAAATGCCGGCGTTTATGTGATTGACAGTAGTTTCGTTCTCTCTAATTTGGATGAGTTCCTTCCTGATAGGCCAAACACAAACCTCGAGAGGACTCTTCTGGAACGCCTGTCAAGGGAAGTAAAGCCAAGATTGGCGGGCTATTTACTGGACCTTTACGCATGGTTCGATGTAGGAACATTGGAACAGCTTATTGATGTGAATGTCTATATTGCGTCAAAGAAAGGAATACGATGAAAAGTAAAGTCATTATAACGGGTGGGGCAGGATTCATCGGGAGCAATCTGACGGAGCACTGGCTTTCTAAAGAGTGTCAGGTCACCGTTTTCGATAATCTCTCTAGGCCCGGCGGGGGTTCTCAGAAGAATATTGAGTATCTTCTGAACAAATACAAAGGCAACCCTAGTTTCGAATTTGTCCTTGGTGATGTCAGGAATTTAGAGCAGCTCAAGAAGGCGATGAAGGACGTTGATACCGTCATGCACGTTGCTGCCCAGACCGCGATGACCACCTCAATCGAAGACCCGGTGGGTGATTTTGAGACTAATGCCCGGGGGACTTTTAACGTCCTAGAGGCGGCCGCAAGCTCAGGCTCTGATCCAATAGTAATTTACACCTCGACCAACAAAGTCTATGGCGACCTGACTCGAAAGCCGGTCAAGTTGGTTGAGAAAGAGAAGAGGTGGGACTTTGGCAATGAAGAGTACCTTGAAGGAATAGACGCAGACTATCCCCTTGATTTTGAAGGCCCATATGGATGTTCCAAAGGAGTCGGTGATGCCTATTGCCTGGACTATGCTCGCACCTTTGGGCTGAAGACGGTGGTCTTTCGGATGTCCGGAATCTACGGTATGGGGCAACACCCTACCGAAGACCAGGGGTGGGTAGCCTGGTTTATCCGCCGGGCCATAGAGAAAAAGCCAATAACCATCTATGGAGATGGTAAACAGGTAAGGGACATCCTCTTCATCACTGATCTGCTGGAAGCGTTTGACCAAGCCATGAAGAATATAGAGCATACGAAAGGTCAAGCATACAACATTGGTGGGGGGAGAGGAAACTCCATCTCCATACTGGAGCTACTTGAATTCCTCGAGAAAGACTTGGCCATAAAGCCCTCGGAAGTGAGCTTTGGCCCCTGGCGGCTGGCCGATCAGAAATTATATATCAGCAACACGCAAAGGGCAAAAAGAGAGTTTGGTTGGGAGCCCAAGGTGAGCAAGGAGGAGGGGATAAAGAGACTTTACGAATGGATGAAGAGGGTTGACTGGGATGAGAGTTTGTGAGAAAGCCTTACTAGACTTAGGTGAAATCAGGATGGAATATGGAGGATTCAATACGAATGTCAGTTATAGGCGTAGGTTATGTGGGTCCTCTAACCAAGGCGATACTTGTGAAGCACTCATAAAAGCTGTTGAGTAGCTAAAGGCTCCGCTTAAGCCCCTGCTGAAGGCGCCGTTTGGGCGCTTTAGGCACTAGAGTATTAGTGAGTTAGGCATCGGCACTAAAGGAGAGGCGTATGCTGGATAGAGGCTCATCCTCGGAGAGAGAAGACGCCGTCTCAGACACGACTGCAGAGAACTGTTTTGAGGCAGTAGCCACCGTTGATGTTGTCATCCCTGCCTTCAATGAAGCAAACTGTATTGAGGGTGTGCTACACGATGTGATAATGGCAAGACAAGATAACCGTTTCAAAATCGAGAATATCTATGTGCTATCGGATGCATCAACAGACCAAACGGATGACATTGTACAACGGGTTGCCAAGAGAGACCACAGGATAAAGCTGATTAGTAAGCCAGAGAGGAAAGGCAAGCAGGATTCGATAAACTTGGCGTTCTCGATCAGCAGCGCGGACATTGTCATTTTTATTGATGCCGATGTCAGGTTGGCGAATGAACACA
>DUER01000112.1 GCA_011192075.1 Dehalococcoidia bacterium
CTGATGAACTTTGAACTCTGTGATTCGCAGTTGTGCGCCCCCAACACCTGAATCTCCATTCCTTGGTGCCCCTCCTTCTTCGGAAATCTGAGCCATGTTAGGCTAATACCACTAATCCTTAACCAAAGCTTCAGTGCCTATAGGTGGCAGCGGTTTAACTTTATCTTTTAGTAAAGCAACCAGCAGGTAACAAAAAGGCGTGTCACATACTGCTATAGCCAGTTTGATTACATATTGGGTAAGTAGCATGTTTAACAGGATTCCTGTAGGCACAGTCCCCCAGAAAGCTATGGTTATGAATAATCCGGTATCTAGCCCTTGTGAAACCATCGTTGATGCGTTATTGCGTAGCCATAAGAACCTAGCCTTCGTCTTCCGTCGCCAAAAGTGGAAGGCGAAGACATCATGGTGCTGGCTAATTAGGTAAGCAGCCATTGAGGCCAAGACAATTCTGGGTACCATACCTAAGATGGACTCATAGGCTGGCTGGCCATCCCAAAATGGTGCTGGTGGTAGTAACCTCCCCCCAAAGACGAGCATTACCATCAGTAAATTAGCACCAAAACCTACCCATACCACCCTAGAAGCTATTCTTCTCCCGTAAAGCTCTGAAATCACATCGGTAAATAAGAAGGTTAATGGGTAAGCGATTACCCCTGCTGGAACAACCCATCCACCAATAGAAACGAGCTTTACGGCTATGATGTTGGCTACAAGTAGGCAGGTAGTAGATAATGTAGCTAATATTGCTAGAATCATACGCTCAGGAAGATGGTGACCATAATTTCAAGTCATTAACAGGCATTCATTATTAAAGCCCTTGTCTTCTACATGCTGCCGTTTTTAAATCCAGCGCTGGCGACGGAAGAAATAGAGCATCAAGCCAATAATTACCAGACAGATAAGGAATACATAGAGGAAGGAGAGGCTGGAATCCCCGAAAGGTCCCAAAGGGATGTTCATCCCAAAGATGCTGGCGATTACAGTAATAGGCAGGAGGACGGTAGCAATAATAGTCAGTATTCTCATGACCTCATTGGTGCGATTGCTAGCCAGCGAATCATAGGTATCGTTTAAGCCTTCAATTATCTCTTTATATTCATCTAAGCCGTCCCAAATCTTATCCACGTGGTCAACCATATCACCAAAGTAAACCACCAGATCCATCTTGGTAAGACGACGAATCTTAGGTTCCAAACTGCCGATGACAGCTCTCATCGGCCAGATAGTTCTGCGGAAGGAGATAACATCGCGTCGAAGTGTAGAGATTTCCCTCACTGTGCCCCGCACCCCGCTAGAGAAGATATCGTCTTCAATATCTTCAATGTTGCTACCAATCTTATTTAGTATTGGCAGGCAGTAGTCAACCAACCTATCAATTATACGGTACAAGAGATAGCCAGAACCCTGGCTAAAATTCTCTTGCCGTGATTCATCGTCAATCTGGCATTCTCTGAATAGCTTTACTAGTGGTTTAAGCTCCCCTTTATGTAGGGTTATGATGTATCTTTCACCGATAAACACGGATACCTGGCTGCGAGTGGTTACCCGCGCCTCTTTATTAAAAATGGGGAAATGGAAAACTAAGAACAGATAATCTTTATATTCGTCTATCTTGGGCCGCTGTATTCGGCTGAGACAATCATCTAGATCCAGAGGGTGGAAAGGGTAGTTTTGAGCCAGATATTCTGTCTCTCGTTCCGTCGGTCCCTCAATGTTAACCCAGGTTAAGTCACCCCAGGTAAGTGACTCTATATTTAGCTGTTCCTCTTCTTTTCTGACCTGAGGCGTGGTCATAGTAAATTTCCCCTTCCATATTGCTGGCTATATTATATCACATTTGTTAGATAGCATCTAAATTGATATACTACCTAAAGGGGTAGTTTCAAGTATTGGAGACTAAAAATGGAATCCACCTGGCACAAGGTTAGTCTTAGGATTAAGAAGGCACTGGGAATGAATATCCTCCTGTGTGATAGCTGTAAATGGGATTGGCGTGGGGCGTGCCATAACCCGGCACGCCCCAACGCTACTTGGTGCCCCGACTACAAAAAACGGGGGAAGTAATCTTATTTTCTCTCTACAATCATAGCCATTCCCTGACCACCACCAATGCACAGCGTTGCCAAACCGAACTGAGAATCACGGCGTATCATTTCATAAGTAAGGGTGACTACAATTCTGGCTCCAGTACAGCCTATGGGGTGCCCCAGCGATATTCCGCTACCATGGGGATTTGTCTTATCTAAATCTAGACCCAGCTCTCTAACCACACCTAACGCTTGGGCAGCAAAGGCTTCATTTAGCTCAACAAGCTCGATATCTTCTAGACTAAGTCCAGCCAGCTTGAGTGCTTTCTTGACAGCTGGGACCGCTCCCAGACCCATGAACGCCGGGTCAACACCGCCAGAGGCATAAGACCTGATAGTAGCTATTGGCTTTAATTCAAGCTCTCCAGCCTTTTCCGCTGACATTATTACCAGGGCAGCGGCGCCATCGGTTACCCCTGAAGCATTTCCTGCCGTTACTGAGCCGTCTGCTTTAAATGCCGGAGCTAGTTTGGCTAAGAGCTCTATAGAGGTCTCTCTAGGGTGTTCGTCAGTATCAAACAGCTTAACCTCTTTCTTCTGTTTAATTTCTACAGGGACTATCTCTTCTTTGAAGGTGCCGTCCTTTATTGCTGCCAGTGCTCTCTGATGGCTCATCATCGCCAGCTCGTCCTGTTCCCTTCTGGTTATGCCATACTTCTCGACTATGTTCTCCGAGGTTACCCCCATATGATAGCCATAGAATATTTCCCACAATCCATCCCAGACCATACCGTCAACCAGCTCAGCATTGAACATCCTGGCTCCCCACCTAGCTGAGGGCAAATAGTAAGGGACAGCGCTCATGTTCTCCATACCACCGGCGACGATAACTTCAGCTTCACCGACTTTAATGGCTTGGGCGGCTAGAGCTATAGCCTTCATTCCGGAGGCACAAACCTTGTTTACAGTATAGGCATTTACTTCCTTGGGCATACCGGCATAGACGGATGCCTGTCGACCTGTATTCTGACCCTGCCCCGCCTGAATAACATTTCCTATTATGACCTCATCTATCCTCACCTCTTTTGCAGCGTCATCCCAGTCATAATATTTCTTCTCAAGTTCAATCAAGCCGAGGTCTTTAAACACCTCAGGTGAGTAGCTTAGCACCTCAGGGTCCCTTTTAGGTCGTAGCCCAACCTTTTTTAGTGCTTCCCTAATAACAATGCTACCCAGTTTGGTTACTGGGATATTTTGCAGTGCCCCTCCGTAGTTCCCAATAGCTGTCCTTACTGCGCTGGCAATTACAACATCAAGCATAAAGTCCTCCGTTTTCTATTACTGGCTAATATGTGATGATAAGCAGGTATTTTACTTAATATTCGTAGAATCCTTTGCCCGTCTTACGCCCGAGCCAGCCAGCAGCAACCATCTTCTTTAAAAGGGTAGGCGGAGCAAATTTGGGGTCCTTTAGTTCGTCGTACAAAGCATTGGCAATGAAGAGAATAGTATCAAGCCCGACTAGGTCGGCTAAGGCTAGCGGTCCCATGGGGTGATTCAAACCCAGACGTATGCCAGTGTCAATGTCCTCTGCAGTAGCTACGCCATTTTCTACCATACGGATGGCATCGAGAAGGAAAGGATTGGCTAGCTGATCGACAACAAAGGCTGGGATGTCTGGAGAGACGGAAACAGTCTTGCCGATAGATTCACCGAATTTCCTCGCTGTTTCTAATGTCTCATCACTGGTGAGGATAGTTTTGACGAGTTCTAGTAGTCGCATAACTGGCACTGGATTAAAGAAGTGCATGCCCAGTACCTGTTCTGGCTTATTGGTAGCCTTTGCCATGTCAATAACAGATAAGCACGAAGTGTTAGTTGCCAGGATAGTATGTTTGGGGCAGACTTTATCCAGCTCGGCAAACACCTTTTTCTTCAAATCCATGTTCTCTATAATTGCTTCTATCACCAGGTCACAGTCAGAAAAGTCTTTGGTATTGATGGTGCCTTTAATACGAGCCAGGGCAGCATCCTTATCCTCTTGGGATATTCTACCCTTATCCACGCTTCTGGTCAGTATCGAGTTAATTCCTGCCAGCCCCTTGTTCAGCAGCTCGTCATTTATCTCTGAGATTACCACGTGGTAGCCTGCCTGAGCCGAAA
>DUER01000113.1 GCA_011192075.1 Dehalococcoidia bacterium
AATACAATACCCCTCCCTTCTCATAGGCTTTGTCGGTGACAACAAAACCGCATGCTGGGCAAATCTACTCTGCCATTTTAGACATCCTTCCCGATTTAATTAACTCTGGTTCTGTTTTCTTACAATCAGGAATGTCATCCTATGTCTGCTCACAGGAGTTCATTGAGCAGCTTTTCTATTCGTTTGGGCTTAACCTTTTGTATTACCAGCGGCCCTTTGCTCAAGGCTGGCAATTGCTCCTCAAAGGTGACGCGGTCTTGCCTGTAGATAACCCCAATGGGTATTCGGTCTCCCCACTCCTGAGCTTTGGCAAAGGCTACCAGTTTGTCACTTGGCTCGTAGTCAGATTCCTCTTCCAGCTTGTACACTCTCTCCCGGTACCAGCTATTGGTATTCTTTTGGTTAAATGAAACGCAGGGCTGGAGAATATCAATTAAGGCAAAACCCTTATGCCTAATGCCCAGTTTGATCAGGCTGGCGAGGTGCTTCTGGTATCCAGTGAAACCTCTAGCGACAAAAGTAGCGTCGGTGGCTATGGCAATAGCGATAGGATTAAATGGTGTAGGGGCACCTTGAGGTGTAGTCTTGGTGACAAAACCCTGGTCGCTGGTAGGAGACGCCTGCCCTTTGGTGAGACCATAGACCTGGTTGTTGTGTACCAGATAAGTGATATCGTGGTTACGGCGAGTGGTATGGATAAAGTGATTTCCGCCTTCTCCATAGCCATCTCCGTCACCACCGATAGCGATAAGTATAAGCTCCGGGTTAACTATCTTGGCCCCGATAGCAGCGGGCAGTGTCCTGCCGTGAAGGACATTAAGCACGTTGCCTTTGATATAATGGGGCAGCTTCCCAGCTTGGCCAATACCAGAGACCATCACTACCCGGTGAGGTTCAATCTCAAGCTCAACCAGTGCTTCTTTGAGGGCACTCAAAATTGTGAAGTTGCCACAGCCTGGGCACCAGGTGGGGGTGGGACCAGCGTAATCAGTCATTGTTACCATGGTCAACAACCCTCCTTTCTTATCTCTCGGACAATGTATGCCGGTGTAAACGGACGCCCATCATACTTCAGGATTTTGCCGGTAACTGTTTGGCCTGTCTCTGCTTGAATCAGATGGGCAAGTTGTCCGGTGGCATTATTCTCAACTACGTAGCTGTTTAGGGTGTTATTCAGAGCATTAGCTACTGCTTCAGTAGGGAAGGGCCAGAGTTCACTCAGGTGAAGCAGGTTGATGTTAGTGCCTTCCTTACGCAAGATATCCACAGCCTCGCGGACGGCACCATAGGTACTCCCCCAACCGATAAGCATCGTCTCTGCCTTCCTAGGGCCATATATCTGTGGAGAAGCAAGCTCATTCTTCAGGCTGAACAGTTTGCGCATTCGCTTCTGCATCATTTGAGTCCTGTTCTCAGCATTTTCACTGGGATGCCCCTCTTCATTATGCTCGTGTGAGTCGCTGACTACTAGAACTCCTTCTTGTCCAGGAAAGGCCCGGGGTGAAATACCTGTCTTGGTTATCCTGTATCTCATATATTCTGACTTACCTTCTTCCTCTGCCGAGAAGAGAAGACCCCGGTCAATGGTTACCTTGGACAGGTCAAGCTTATCAATAGTAGCGTAGGAGCTAGCCAGATGCTGGTCAGTAAGGAGAATAACAGGCAGTTGATACTTGTCAGCCATATTGAAGGCTTTGATGGTCAGCCAGAAGGCATCTTCAACGTCAGCAGGGGCAAAGACAGCTCGAGGAAATTCCCCATGAGAGGCGTGTAGGGTAAATTCGAGGTCGCCTTGCCCTGTTCTGGTAGCTAGGCCTACAGCTGGACCGGGCCGCTGTGCGTTGACCACAACGATCGGCGTCTCACTAACCCCTGCCAGTCCCAAACCCTCTACCATAAGGCACAAACCAGTGCCGGATGTGGCTGTCATTGCCCTGACACCACTATAGCTAGCCCCGATTATCATATTTATCACCGAGATTTCATCTTCGGGCGCTACCACTACTAAGTCTAAGTCCTTGGCTCTAGCTGCCATATACTCCATAATGGAGGTGGCTGGAGTAATCGGGTAGGCCGCTATGAATTTACAGCCAGCGGCTATAGCCCCCAAAGCTATGGCCTCATTTCCGTTAAGCAGCATTCTTTTCGTATCACCGGTGGCACTCAGATGATAGCTAAAAGCTCCCCTAAAATTCTCTTGAGCATAATCATATCCGGCTTTAGCTGCCTTGACATTACCATCCCCAATCTCACCAGCACCGAAATGCTCCCGCAACAGCTTATCCAATATCTCAAACTCATATCCCACTAGCCCCAGAGCCGCGCCCAGGGCAACTGTGTTTGCCATTAGCCTATTTCCCGCATTTTCCTTAGCCAGCCTATCCAGGGGTATACCAAGTAGGTTACCATTACCACCGATATCCTTTACCTGTTCTTTATCAAATACAACAACCCCTTTTTCGGCTAACTCTTTCCCGTGCAAGTCTATGCTCTCCTTATTGAGGGCAAGCAACACATCTACTGGCTCGGTAATGGCTCTGACTTTTGAATCCTTGACCCTGACCCGGAAAAAGTTGTGGCCGCCTCTTACTCTGGATTCATAGTCATGGTCAGCAAAAACATGGTATCCGCCTCGGGTGAAAGCCTTGGCCAATATAAAACCCACCGATTGCACTCCTTGGCCAGCTCCTCCTCCAACCATAAAATTGACATTTGTTGACATCGATCCACCTCCCTATATGCTAATTTTGCTGATGATAACAAGCAACCGCTCAGTCCTCTCCATAGAAGAAGTTGTCGTAGAAGATCTCCAATCTCAGCTTATGTTTGAGTTCCTCGTGGACTAACCTTTCACAAAGACGCTTGGCAGTCTCGTCTCTAATTATTCCCATCATTTTTGAATAGAACTCGACAGCCTGCTGCTCACGCTTCATAGCAAAAGCAAGTGTATCCTGTAGGTCGGCATCTTCTAGTGTATCGCCACCGGTCAGATACTCACTAATCATCAGGTTCGGCAGTTTCTTTTGGTGCCAACTCAGCTTTCTCAACCCTTTTTCCTTAAGGTCCTTCAGCCACTCTGAATGCCTTAACTCTTCCTGAGCCATCTCTTTCATCAACGGCTTGGCACCAGAGTCTTGTGTCTTGCTTTGCCCAGCTATGTAGAAAGCTTGGGACGCGATTTCCTTGTATATTGCGGTATCTAATAACTCAACTAATTCGTCTGGCATCCTTAGGCCTCCGAGACTAATCAATAGTGAGGGTAAAACCAGAAGCACTCCACGCCTTTCCGCTGAACTGCAACCTGGTAACTCTCCTTCAGAGGTAGCTTTCTATATAAAGTATATTCCATGGGTGAATTATAGTACAAACAATTTCTGGTTTACTCCCAATCATTACAGGTCCGTAATCATCATTTAGATTTAATAAAAAGACTGACCAATTAATGCAAAAGGAAGGAATGTTTAATTCTCGAGGCAACAAAATGCGCTTTGTTAACTGAGGAGGCTATTGACATTTCCACCACGAATAACTTATCGTTCATAATAATAAATCTGAAACAGGAGGTAATAGATGCAAGCATACTGTGTGAAATGCAGGGCTAAAAGGGAGATGAGGGACCCAAAGAGCATTACCATGAAGAATGGTAAGCCGGCAACCCAAGGCACGTGCCCCACATGTGGGACAAAGATGTTTCGAATTGGTAAAGCATGACGCTGATCACAGCATAAGCTACAAATACGGGCTGGATACGTCTGGTAAGAGGCTGTCCAGCCCGTGTTCAATATTTGCACAACTTCAACTGAATTCCCACATCATCTGTTAGGTTTTCTTATTGTACGGTCATTGGCTGGTAATGTCGGGAAAATTGAGTGTCAAATTGTGTCATATAGGTTACACTTCCAGATACGATTATAATTTTCAAATTATAATTATCAGCTGTGGAGGAGGGTAATTAATAAGGAGGCAGCAACGGTGATTATTCTACGCTGTACACGATTGATAATGCCAGCTAATGCACAGCCTTCTACTACTAAGAATACACGCAGAAATATTTCCTTTATGGCACTTAACTCATGTTTACAGTGATGAACAGGTGTTTTGGGGAAAATAAGGTGACAATAAGGAGCATTTAGGTGTCATTTAGGTTACACTTACAGATACAATGCCTACCATCATGTAGGTATAGGTAGCTGTGGAGGAAGGGGATCAGTAGGCGGGTAAGAATGGTGTTTACTCTATGATGCACACGCTTGATAATGTCAGTCAATGCATTACCTTTAATACTAAGAATATACGTAGAAATCATCCTTTGTAGCCACATTAGACCACCTAGCTGTGGA
>DUER01000114.1 GCA_011192075.1 Dehalococcoidia bacterium
CACCGCCATTTTCACGAGCGTATCGAGCAAGAGATTGCCAGAGGCTCCCGCTTTGGCACTATGTTCTCCCTAATAATTCTGGATATAGACCTGTTCAAGGCTTATAACGATATTTACGGACATTTGGCTGGGGATGAGGTTCTGCGAAGAATTGGAGGGTACATTGACAACTCAATTCGAAATATAGACCTGGCCTTTCGTTATGGGGGTGAGGAATTTACCATTATTCTGCCTGAGACACGGCTCGAAGATGCCTACAAAGTAGCCGATCGCATTCGTAAAACAATAGAGACACAAACAAGCTCTAGGACAATGCCTATAACTGTCAGTCAAGGTATAGCTAATTGGCCAATTGATGGTGTGATGAAAGAGGAAATCATTGCTTGTGCTGATGCGGCACTGTATCGGGCTAAACAAGCAGGAAGGAATAGGACCTACTTATCCTCAGATGTCGCGAAACCAGAAACGCCCTTTATAGGCGAAGAGCTTGAGGCAAGGCCAAGAGCCTCAAGTATTATCTACGCTCTAGCTGCTACTGTTGACGCTAAGGACCACTATACCTACGGACATTCTAGAAAAGTTAGCGACTATTCAGTAGCCATAGCTGAGGCACTCAGCCTGCCTCAAGACAGAATAGGTACAATTCGCGCTGCTGGCTTGCTACATGATATAGGCAAAATTGGTATCCTCGATTCTATACTCAGTAAGAAGGGACCTCTGACTGATGAAGAATGGGAGCCGATTAAAGCCCACCCTAAGCTTGGTGTAGAGATACTTAGACACGTCATTGATTTAGTTAGCTGCCTACCAGCTATCTTGCATCATCACGAATGCTATGATGGTAGTGGCTATCCTTCCGGTTTAGAAGGTAATAATATTCCCTTAGAGGCTCGTATCTTATCTATAGTTGATGCTTATGACGCAATGACTTCTCCACGACCTTACCGTGAGCAGATATCATCACAGCAAGCCATTAATGAGTTAAAACGCTGTGCCGGAACTCAATTTGATTCTGAGCTGGTAGATATATTCTGTAAGATTATCCAGGTAATTCCATCAAAGAGCTTAGAAACAAAGTAAAATCTTTTACAGAAGTTTGATTAGCTAGCTTTATCATCCAACAAAAGCTTGTTGTTATTTCATTGCACCTTCTAGCGTTGTGCAATACTCGAAAATGGGTGGATGTCTTTCCAGCTTCAGTTAGATAATAGACCATGATGGCACGACGGGTAATAATCCTGAAGCCCAGATGCTCTATCTTATCGGTTTCTTCGACCCACCCAAGCTATTTCAAGTGCGGAAAATACCTGGTGAAGCTAGAATACCTCATCTTGGTGCTAACGGCAGAGTGCCGCTATTGGTGATAACAAGCATATTCTTCTTGGTTTGCCGTGCTCTTCGTTCTGGAGTCACTATTGATGCCTTCATAGTCACGGGATGTGTGTCTATTTTGTTTGTTTCACTGAGAGCAATCGGAAACCCCAGTGGCTGACAGCCCCAGAGTGCGAATGGGGTGTCCCCCGCGCAAGTGTGCAAGAAAAGACTCCGTTGATAATTTAATAATAATGGGATTATGATGTTGGTCTGGTTCAAAACAATCTGATGAGGAGAGGAAAGGAAAAACATCACAGATAGTTCCTGATGTCTTTAGAGTAAGAATACAGCCTATGACACACTACTCCGGAGAGCCTTCAGGCTGAATGTGTAAGTAATCTAGCCGGGAGCCATTTAAGCGGAAAGAGCAAACTAACACGAGTAAGGTTAACCTACCGTTTGCTACCTAAACTCCTGTATCGATAGGTATGCATAACGGGTAACTTGTATGTCCTTCTAATACAGAACATCTTAGTTCCACATACTGGGCACAAGCCCTGGGTTGCCTGCTTACTATTTTCATGGTTATGATTTAAGCATCCTTCATTTCCCTTTTTGCACGGCATTTCATACAGTATGCTTACATGAGTACCTCCTTTCTCACTGTGTAGGGTACGTATACACTCGTGCAATGTCAATAGCGAAATAACCATATATTGTAACCTCCTTGTTATCAGACTATGCGATCAGAACAGAAAGCACTACAATGGCTATGATGCCTGTAAAAACGACAGCGTGGAGGAATGAGGTTATATCTGGTGCTATAATTGCTCAGAAGGGAAGCATTTTAATAACCTTCTACACCTTGGTCCTTGTACATCTTGAGTAGACCATTTATCAACTTTATTCCTGTTTCTTTTCCTCTTAACAACCAAATTACTACTAAAATTTTAATGTCTATCACCAAGCAGAGTGAAGTCGCGCGTAACATGCTTGACTGCATGATGTGACATCAATATAATATCATTCAGGAGCGAAGTAAGAGGTTGTGAGGACAATGACTAGAAAAAGACCTCTTGCTTTGGTGGTTTTCGTCATGGTCTGAGGATAAAATAGATACGATTTGGGGCGGTTAGCTCAGTGGTTAGAGCGCTTGCTTCACACGCAAGAGGTCACTGGTTCAAGTCCAGTACCGCCCACCACGTCACCGGTTCTCCTCCAAAAAGAATCACCGGTCCTCGAAGCCCTAGAAATAATCTTCGGTCCTGAGCTAAAGAGACGGCTTATGGTCAAGCAGATGTCCAATGATGAGCTTTTTCTAAAATACCAACCTGAATTGCTCCTTAAGATTCACAACGAGATAAACCTGAAGAGCGATATTGCCCTGCTTGATAAATTCAGGAAATTTCTTGGTGATTCCCGACCATCTCCATCGCTCGCTAAGGAATTCATATCCCGGTACCACCATCGCTCCTTGAGTACCCAGGCAAGATATACGGCGACTGTCAAGGGGTTTATGCGCTGGTACGGGGAACCGATTGACGACGTCAAGATCAAGGTGCCGAAGCCCCTCCCCCAGTACGTGGAAAACGAACAGATAGAGAAGCTCTTCTCCTCGATCAGGGATAAGAAAAGTCACAAGCAAAGCATCAACCGAGATTTGCTTATCGTTGAGCTATACCTGAAGACCGGAATGAGACGAAACGAGCTCGCCGAACTCAAAGTTAGAGACGTCCACAGTGACTTCCTTATGGTAATAAAAGGTAAGGGAGGAAAGGACCGGATGATACCGCTGCTGCCTGATATCGCCGGAAGACTTAACAATTATACCA
>DUER01000115.1 GCA_011192075.1 Dehalococcoidia bacterium
GGCTTGAACAAAAAACGTGGGATAGTTTCGCAGGTAGACGGGATTTTCTCAATACTGGAAGGAGTTGAGTGCACTATTCCCGAGCACCAGTATTCCTGGATGCACTTTGACAACCCCAACCTGCCCGGAGGGAGTTTCGGGTTAGGCACGGTAGCGGGGAATACGAAGTTTGTGTTTACTAACTGGAAGGAATTCGCCAGGTTGCCCATGTATGCTCCATGGTTCCGCCACGCACAGGTAGTAAGCCAGAAACCCTGGCTGGCAACGCTTCGGACTTCTTTAAGAGAACCGGTTGCCGGAAATGTGTTGATAATTGGTGATGCGGCCGGTGCCTGGGATACATGGCGACAGGGTGCTATTGCCTGTGGTTATATGGCAGTCAAAGCTATTGAGAAGGAGCTTAATGGTAAGAAGGGTGGTTACCCAGAGTATATTGAATGGTGGCAGAAAGCTTTCTACTTTAATGAGCCAGGTTTTTACAAGAGGGCTGCCTTAGCTTCGGGTATTTTCAAAAAGTGTACCGCCGAGGAGATTGATTATATCTACCTGATTTTCGAGGGACATCCGGTAGTGCCCCAACTGGCAATTTCCAAGAACCCGGAACTGGTCAACAAGGACAGGCCAGAGCTTTATGAGAAATTGAAGAACACTATTGAGCAAATACTGGTGAGCCTTGAGCCGGCACTGGCTGTATTTCCGCCGGAGGCTGAGGGTTCCATATTTGGCGATGGCGGTCCTGAAGAATACCTTGGCCCATGGATAACCTACCCGGGTTCTGATTAGTATAGGTCAAGAATAAAACAATAAGGAGGAGAAAAATGAAATATGATCTAATCGTTGTCGGTGGTGGTCCGGGAGGGCTGATGGCGGCCAAGACAGCGGCTGAAGACGGTTTGAAGGTGATTATGGTTGAGCGCAAAAAAGAACCTTTGCTATAATCTTCATTTGTGATTCTAATCATTGAATAAAGTAGGCTTTAACATTATTATGGGAGGAAAGAGTAATGGGAGGCGTGAGATGAAGCTAATCGGTCCTTTAATGAGAGAACATCGGCTTATCGAGCGTATGGTTGCTTTGTTGAATGAAGAACTGAAGCAAATAACTGGAAAGAACGAGGTAGATGTTGAGTTCCTAATGGTTGCCATCGACTTTATTCGCATATACGCCGATAGGACCCATCATGGTAAAGAGGAGGACATTCTCTTCAGAGAGCTTGCTAAGAAACAACTTTCTCAAGAGCACGAAAAGACCATGAATGAACTGGTAGAAGAGCATGTCTCTGGCCGCAGGATAGTGACTAGCTTGGTTAATGCCAGGGAGAGCTATGTGAAAGGTAATATAAAATCCTTAAAGGATATTGTAGTCTGCGTAAAAGAGCTGGTTAATTTCTATCCAGCACATATTGAAAAAGAAGACAAATATTTTTTCTATCCATCTCTTGAGTATCTAAGTAAGCGAGAACAGGACGACATGCTGCAGGAGTTTTGGGAGTTTGATAGAAAACTGATACATGAGAAATACGAGAAGTTAGTAGAGGGATTTGAAAAAGAAAAAGTTTAGCTATATTGCGTCGACAACGAATGCTAGTATACAAAGGAACTATATTTGAAGACAGGTGCCTTAGCTCAAAGATTACGCTTTGACTTTTTTGCAGCTGATACGAAATGGGTATATTCGATACGGCTCCTACCCTTATAACAACTTCTCTTCATGTCTTAGAACCATTGGATTACAAGTATTGCAGTGTGAGCATGCTTTTGTTGGGATGTAGTGGTCGCTGTTTTCTATAACTTGTGTCCAGTAAGTCTCGCCACAATCACAAGTGCACATGACTGGTTCAAGGTCTTCCTTTGGTTTCCAATGTACCTCGCCCACCGCCTACTCCTGTTTAGTGGATGATTATTTTACATGTTGGGACTCTAATGTAGTCCTGTCTTGAGAGTTTGTCAATACCATGAAAATCAATGAGTGAGGGATGTAGTTAAGGCTTTGGGGAGGGGAGCTGTACAATCACTATGAGCAGGTCAATGTCAAATCCACCTTGATTTTTAATATCTAAAATCCCTTCTTCTTGTTTACTACATTAAATAACTTCTCTCCATTAAGGTAACGTCTAAGGTTCTCACAGAAGAGATTAGTCAGGGCTACAATAACATGGGGACTCCTACCGGCAACATGGGGAGTAAGAGTTAGGTTGGGGAGTTCCCAGAGCTTGCTATCAACCGGTAAAGGCTCGTTAGACAAAGCGTCTAGACCTGCCCCAGCTATCCAGTGTTCCTTCAACGCTTGGGCTAGCGCTTCTTCGTCCAATATCTTACCCCTGGCAACGTTAATGAGATAGGAAGTAGGCTTCATGGCATGTAGTTCCTCTTCTCCAATTAATCCAGTAGTTTCAGGAGTAAGCGGTAAAGCAATCACCACGAAATCACTCTCTGAGAGTAACACTCGCAGTCCTTCCGGAGGTAACATGACGTCAATATACTTAGCCTTTGTCATTCGTCTAACATCTAAGGCCATCACCCTCATACCAATAGCCTTAGCTAGCCGGGCTACCTCATCCCCAATCTTACCCAGTCCCAAAATTCCGCATGTTTTAGAGTATAGCATCTCTGGAGTAAATGGTTCCCATCGCTTCTCCCGCTGCAACTGGAAACTCAAAGATGCTTGTTTGGCATGCATCAGCATGAGATAAAGAACGAATTCCCTCATTGGAGGTCCGTGAATACCACTGGCATTGGTTAGCATTACCCGGCTTTGCATAATATCGGTATCCAAAACAATATCTACCCCAGCATTCATAGTCTGAATCCATTTTAACCTGGGAGAACGGGCTGTGATGTCTCTGGGAAATACAGCCCCAAAGATAACCTCAGCCTCAGCTAAGAGGGCATCCAACTGCTCTTTAAAAGTAAAATCACCTTTTCGGTCAGCATTAACCCATTCCGTGACTTCCTGTAGTTGTACGTTAGGGCTGACAGCAGTAATCATGCGCTGGCATTCTTCATTTATCAAACCAGGCTTTCCACCAAAGATTAGTACCTTAACCACTCCAGATGGATTAATATTGGTGACCAACTTACTGACTGATTTCATAGCCCCACACCTCCTTTGTAGTTTTGTCTCTGCTCATCATCTCCACTTTTCCAGGACATTAATAGACCAAAAAGGGCACCAGCCACCGTTGTTTGGGACTCTAATGTAGTCCTGTCTTAAGAGTTTGTCAATACCAAAAAAGGAACCTTTTTGTCACAGAGATAACAATGGGCCAGTATGTGTAACTAGTTCTAAGAGCCTGCTTCCCCTTTCAAGCTACTGAATAGGCACCTCAATTGCTTCTTCAGCTTCTGGAGGCAGCTCGATGGAAACTGGCTGATTATAGTTGTAGAATAGCAAAACCATGGAGCCTCGCGCGGGCACTGAACCTTCTACTTGAAGACCCATGGCCGCAGAGGTCGGATCTATAACCATATCTATCTCTGCCTTAATTGGGAAATATGTATCTTTTGCTATCCATTGCTTCACCGAGAAGCTGGTGAACATTTCCTGAAGAAATTCCTCCGCCACACCAAGCACTTCCTCCCCGGGTAACCTTGGTTGCTGCATAGCTAATTGCCAGAGCTGCTCCATATCTGGGGTAAGCTGAAGAACATAACAGTCTGTACCTTCTATCGTCTCACTGCCTATTACTTTGACCTGCGCTGCTTCAAGGAGTTCTATCTGAGACTCAACCTGACTCATTTCTCCCCAATATCCTTCCGGCATCTCCAACTTCATCCACGTGGGAACCGTTAATGGGACATCCATCATCATGTATATCATATCACCAACAAGATACATCTCCATTCCCACTTCTGTTTCGTCTAACCCAGGCAACCCCTCCACATTTATAGTCATGTCTATCTTCATCTGTCTGTTCTCGAGGTCCAAAACGCCATCAAAGTCCGTTACCACAGTCGCTTCAACTTCCCACTCCTCACCATGGCCAGCAATGTCCCCGGTCATATCCATTTCAAACTGGTA
>DUER01000116.1 GCA_011192075.1 Dehalococcoidia bacterium
CTATAGAATACGGCATCTGTATTCCACATCTATGCCATGTCCCTGGCCTTACGGACATTGGAGCCTGCCGGTTATGTATTGTCGAGCACATCACCAATGGTCGCTCGGTAGTAACTACGTCCTGCACGCTAAAAGTGCAGGAAGGTATGGTAATCAGGAGCAACACGGATAGGATCAAGAGGCTTCGCCATAATATTGCCGAGTTGCTCGTTGCAGAGGCCCCGAATTCCCGCGCTATTCAGGATATCGCAGTCCGCTGTGGTGTCAAGAAGGTACGATATCCTTTCAGGAACAGCAACTGTGTTTTATGCGGGCGCTGTGTTCGCGCCTGCACGGAACTGTGGCATGCCAACGCCCTTGGCTTTGTCGGACGGGGCAAAAACCGCCAGGTGGAGCGTCCTCTCAATATGCGTCATGAGTTCTGCAAGCAATGTGATTACTGTGTCCAGATTTGTCCCATGACTATCACGCCGTGCGACGGACCGATGAAGCCCGGTGAGGAATATCTCTGTGGAAAATGCGAATCACAGCTTATGATAACGGAAGAAGTGCCAGATAGTTGTGTATGGTGCCGGCTAGGTGAAGGCTTTGACTGCGGGCGTTATGCCGGGAACAAGGCTCTAAGATAAAAATACCTGACCTTGATGGAACAGATATAATCCGGAAAACAAATAAGATAGGAATAATGAAGGAGGAAAGATAGAATGATAACATCCCAAGAATTTGTAGAAAGGCTGAAGTCGCTGAAGCCGAATTGCTACATACACGGTGAACTTATCCAGCGCGATGACCCGCGGATGATGGTCTCTATGAAAGACATCCTGATGACCTTTGATGCGGCCAGTGACCCTTAGTATAAAGATTTGGTTACAGCAACTTCACATCTCACGGGTAATACTATCAACCGCTTTACCCATGTGCACCAGAGTCTAGATGACCTACTTGAAAAAGCAGCTAATGACCAGAGTACTGAGCCGACTCAGGCGGCACCTGCATCCAACGCTGCATGGGTATAGATATGGTAAACGCCCTCTCCATAGTCACCAAGGAAGCCGATGACAAGAACGGCGGCAAAACCGAATATTACGACCGTTTCAAGGCATTCCTTAAGGAGTTCCAAATCCGGGTCAAAAATAAAAAATTAAAATCTAAAAAGGAGGCTAAAAATGGGACTTAAAACACCTGAGGAATTTAAGGAGAGTCTTAGAGATGGCAGGGTGGTTTACATTGAAGGTGAGAAAGTTGAAGATGTTACTACCCACCCTAAATTAAAGGTAGCTGTGGAGACCGCAGCCACTGATTATGTCATGGCTGAGATGCCAGAGTTCAGGGACCTGGCGGTAGTGGTAGATGAGAAGACGGGTGAAGAATACAGCCGATACTTCTACCGACCCAAGAATGGTGAGGATTTGCTCAAACGGCATGAGCTCATGCTGGCTGCATCCAGACTGAATTATACTACCACTCCGTTCGCCAGAGAGATGATTGATTCTTTCAACGGATGCGCTATCACCGCTTATACTATGGGCAACAAAGACTACATCGAAAGGATTGAGGCCTATCTGGAGTATCTAAAGAAGAATGACCTGAGCCTGGCTGGGGCCATAACTGATGTGAAGGGTGACCGGAGCCTTCGTGCCGCAGACCCAAAACAAAAACACCCTGATTATTATGTGAGAGTTGTTGATAGAAACAAGGATGGCATCGTAGTCCGGGGAGCCAAGGTTCATATTACCGGGTCGGCATACTTAAATGAGATGATCGTCATGCCCTGTCGGAACATGACCGAGGCTGATGCCGATTATGCTGTCGCCTTCGCTACGCCGGTTAATGCCAAGGGAATTATACAGATAACCCATCCTTTTGATTATCACCGTGGAGCGTCAGATTTTCCTGTTGACCTTCCAGTTAGGAGCCATACTGATGCGCTAGTTATCTTTGATGATGTCTTTGTCCCCTGGGAAAGGGTATTTCTCTGTGGGGAGTGGCAGCATGCCGCCATGTCAGTTTATAACTTTGCTTATCTCCACCGCCACACTGCGGTAACCTATCACATAGCCTGGGTTGAGCTCCTGGTGGGACTGGCCGCGGCTATGGCCGACTACCTCGGTGTTTCCAGAGCAGCCAACATAAGAGAGGAAATGACTGAGCTAATCTACTATCTTAACACCATGAAATCACTGGCTCGGGCATCGTGCATTGATTGTGTGATACAGGGTGGATTGGCTATTCCCAATCCAGTAACCGCCAATGTTGCCAAATACTTCTATGCTAACAATTATCATAGTGTTGTCAAAATAGTAGAAGACATCTGCGGCGGTCTGCTTACTACCGCACCCTCTTACCAAGATTGGCAGAATAGCGAGACCAAGGACTTCATGGATAAGTATTTGGGCGGCAGGGCAGATGTCTCCGCCGAGGCACGGCTGCGGATACTACAAACGCTGCGGCACTACCCTTGCCTGGGTACAGAGCTGGATGTAAATAATATCCATGCCGAGGGTTCCCTGATGGCCGAGAGGCTTACCATCTACGCCGAGGCAAGGCAGGACCTTACCCTGTACAAGAAGCTAGCTGAGGTTCTATCTGGCGTCACCAAGTTGAGCGAGGAGGAGTACGTCAAGCTAGTTCAGGAGCTGGGTGTCCTGGGTAAAGGTGCTCAGTAGCTTTGCCATAAATAATTCCTTATTGACAGCGATAGAAAACCGGCCGGCAAACATTAACCAGTAGTTTGCTGGCCGGTTGATTTAATAGCCTATTCCTTCAATTCGTCTTTAGAGCCATTGCCCACCATCAATAGGAATCTCAGAACCGGTTATATAATTACTGGCTGCCGAGGCGAGTTGGATTATTATGCCCTTGAGCTCATCAACATTACCTGGTCTTCTCATGGGCCAACCGCTTATGAGTTTTTTGCCCCCTTCGGTCTCAAAGAAATCGCGATTCAACGGAGTGATGAAATAGCCGGGAGAGAGGGTATTAACCTGGATGTTATACCGTGCTAACTCTAGAGCCAGCGTCTTGGTGAGCATGATTATCGCCGCTTTAGCGGCAGCATAGGCAGCCATGCCCGGTAGCGCTTTGAAGGAGGAGGCTGAGGATATATTTATTATTTTACCTTCGTTCTGCTTTATCATCTCCCTGGCTACTGCCCGGCAACATAGGAAGGAGCCTCGCAAGTCCACAGCGATAACTCTATCCCAATTTTCAGGACTCATATCTACCACACGCTTATTCTCACCAAATATCCCAGCGCTATTAACCAGTATATCTATCTTGTCAAACTCTCTGCCTGTGGTCGTTATTAGATTATCTACGTCCTCCGGGTTGGTGACATCACACTTTACGGGAAGCACCTTCACTCCAAGCTTCTCTATCCCAGAGCAAACATCTTGACATTGCGGCGTACCTACCAGAACATCGGCTATGATGATATTTGACCCAGCTTCAGCCAGAGCCTCGGAAAAGGTAATCCCAAGCCCGGAACAACCCCCGGTTACTATTGCCGCCTTGCCACTTAAATCAAACCTTGCCAGTTTCATACAGTCTCACCTCCTTAGTTTTCAGCCTTTATCTTAGAGGAAGCCGAGGTTATTTGCTGTCTTAATCCCACGGAAGCTCACCAACATCACCGGTAGCACAGATGACCTGACCGGTAACAAAGTGAGCGTCATCAGAGGCTAAAAATACGATAACGGGTGCCACATCATTGGGCTCGCCTACCTTCTGTAGGACATTCCTTTTGGCCATCATCTGGAACATAAAGTCTCTTAAGTCTTCCCGGACGTTATCAAACATCTCCGTCTTAGCCAGTGGGGCGATAGCGTTGATACAGATACCATACCGTACCAATTCCTTGGAATGGGTTTTGGTCATGGCTATGATACCACCTTTAGCGGCAGCATAATTTGATTGCCCCACATTGCCGTGTATTCCAACTCCAGAGGTTATATTAATTATTCTACCTCTTATTTTGTTATCAATCATATGTTTAACAGCTGCTTGGCTATTCATGAAGGTCCCTCTCAGATGAGTGAAGATGATATAATCCCATTGCTCTTCGGTCATCTGATGGAGCATTGCATCCCTGCCATAACCGGCATTGTTGACTAATATATTTAGTGTACCAAATTCTTTTACTGCCGTATCAACTAACTTTTCGGCTGTTTCCTTTGAGCCTACTTCAGCTATCACCGATACTGCCTTACCACCAGCCTTCCTGATTTCATCAGCAGTTTGGTCGGCACTTCTTCTTTCAGGGTTCACACTGTTCACCACCAGACTACAACCTTCTCTGATCATGGCTAAGGCAAAAGCCTTACCCAAACCTCTCCCTGACCCGGTAACAATGGCTACTTTTCCATCTAACTTCCCCATTTAGTACTCCTTTCTGAGCGTTATACCAGAGCCTATTATACACTAGAGGATAGATATGGGCAATGGTC
>DUER01000117.1 GCA_011192075.1 Dehalococcoidia bacterium
ACATATCGAAAGCAGCTGATAGGTTCTTTATTGGCAACGCACAGCTGCTGAAACAGCTTGAAGTGACTCAAGCCTCCCTGCAAGATAATACCAAGCTTGTTTTATCCGACCAGTCAAGGCTGATTAACGTTCTTGGACTCGCCGAAGCGCTTGATAGAACACAGTCAGGGCCGAAATCGGAATAATAATTGCGTTAAGATGATGTAAATCGTTCACTATACTAGATAATGTTAAACAATTACTCATATTGTTAAGCCAAGGCCCCAACTCTCAGACAGGTAACGCTAGCAGTGCACGATCCAGCGAAAGCGTCATAACTAGTGACGTAAAACTAACCTAGAGAAAAGCATGTATCTATGCTAATATTTTATTTAGAGAAACTTTTCAATGCAAACTCAGAGCATGACGCGTGCGAACATTGACTAGGGCGCTTGAAAATAAGGTGTAAGCCGTGAATTTTACGTTAAGGCAACCATCTTTCTTGAAGAAAGTACCTATTGAGCTTAGCTTTGGAACCAGTGGTCTCAGGGGACTCGTTGCAGATATGACTGACCTAGAATGCTATATCAATACCAAGGCTTTTATTGAGTATTTAATAGGAATTAACGATATCTCTAGAGGGAGCACAATATGCATTGCCGGTGATTTACGACAGTCGACTGCTAGGATTACGGCAGCGGTGACGGCAGCAATAGAAGATTCGGGTTGTAAGTCAGATAATTGCGGCTTTATTCCTACTCCGGCACTAGCATATTATGCTATACAGAAGGGCCAAGCCAGTATAATGGTAACTGGTAGCCATATTCCTGAAGATCGAAATGGTATCAAACTCTACAAGCACGGTGGGGAGATCCTAAAAGCGGATGAGGTCGGCATAGTAGCTGAAGTAGCTAGAGCCAGAAGAGAAGAATACGCTAGGAGTGTAGATGAGACTTTGTTCGATGAAAGTGGTATGTTCAAACAGCCAAGACGCATGGGTTCAGTCAATGAAGAAGCTAAGAAAGCCTATATTTATCGTTACTTGGATGTCTTGCCTTTTGACTATTTTTCAGATAAGACGATTATCGTTTATCAGCATTCTGCTGTAGGGAGAGATATATTGGCCTACGTGCTGGAAAGTCTCGGTGCTGAAGTAATTCCAGTTAAGAGAAGCAATGATTTTGTTGCCATAGACACAGAGAATGTGACTACTGCGGACAGAGAGCTCTTCAAGGATTTGCCTGATAAGTACAAACGAAGAGATCTATTCACCATAGTGTCAACCGACGGCGATAGTGACCGACCACTTATCGCTGACGAAAATGGAGAATTATATCGAGGAGATGTCATAGGTATCATGGCTTGTCAATACCTGAACGCTCAATTTGCCGCGGTCCCGATAAGTGCTAATGACTCAGTAGCCATACAACTTAAGAGGGATGGGGTCATGTTAAGGTACACAAAGATAGGTTCACCTTATGTAATTGAGGCCATGAACGAGGCTATTGTTCAGGGGAAATCCTCTGTGGTTAGCTGGGAGGTCAACGGTGGATTCTTAACCGGCACTGATTTCTTAATTAACGGCAACACACTGAAAGCCTTGCCAACCAGAGACGCGTTTTTACCCATTCTCTGTGCACTGGCACAGGCAGCAGAGAGGAATATACCCATCTCTCAGCTTTTCAATGAACTTCCTCAGCGGTATACCGAGGCTGGTGTTCTTGATAACTTTCCTCAGGAAAGTGGCCAGCAGATCATGAAATATTTTCTGCCACCGGAAGAAAGTAGGATCCAGCAAATCAGCTTTGTAGCTGGAGCGATAGATGTTACCGACTTTGCTGACATGACCCGGGTATTGGATTCAGAGGATCCTATTTTCAAGACGCTATCAAGCAAAAAGGCAGAACTAGAGCACTATTTCAATTCAGAACTTAGTTTCGATAATATTGTAGGTATCAACTATGTCGATGGCATGAGAATCACGTTTGCTAACGGAGATATCGCACATATAAGACCTTCTGGCAACGCTCCCCAGTTCAGGGTTTTTTCAAATGCCAATTCCCAAGGGAGAGCCAACGAAATTGTTCGACTATGTATAGCTGAGCCTGTTGGCATTGTCCGACAAATGAAGGAGAGTATGATCGAAGCAGATATAACTAATGTTAAGATAATTTAACACCCAGTGTTCCAAGATTAATTACTGCCTCCGGGTGCACCAAAACTGTAGCTTGCTGGTAAGAAACAATCAAGTAAATTGTGACCCGATGGTCACGAAAGTCCATTTTGTTTCATTTTGGATAAAAAGGTTCCTTTTTGATCACATAGCCTCAAGCCTCGCCCTCAGGCGTGGAATTCAGCGCACCTTTTTATGACGATTGAACTTTCCGTCATTTTGTTTGATTAGTTAGTATGGACATTGTCTTATAGCCTCATCTTGAAGTAGAATTTTCCTGAGATAGATTCTAATGGACAATTACTATGGAAAGGTCCGATTTTTGGTGGCTTAGCCCCAGCCAAAGAAGTAGATATCAGCATACGGAGTTTGGTCACCACAGACCGATACGTGATGACGAAGATCCACGGTTCGTCAATTGGGGTACTAATATTTGCTTGATTGATGAGCTAGAGAATTGGCGTGACAGATTCCAGGATACAAACGTATATAGAGCTTTAAAGACAGTATCAACTTCGCCGGGTATAGGGGAAATCATCGGTCCTGTTTTAGTTGATATAGACAACAGTGACGAAAACTTAGAGGACGCACTGACCGTTACAAGAAAAATCCTTTTCCTCTTAAATGACGAGCTTAGAATTGAGACCGATAGCTTAAGGATATTTTTCACAGGACGCAAAGGATTTAATTTTGAGATTCGCCCTCAAGCTTTAGGCATACAAGGCTCCACTATTGACCAAGTAAGAAAATCTGCTGAGGTTCTCTATCGAATTACGGAAGCACTTAGAGCCGGGAAAACTTGGCAAATTAGAAACCAGGTTAGTGACACTGGGACTGTGGTGGACCAGATATATGGAGATAGATTTGATTATAGATTGAAACACCCTTATATACGATTACATAGCTCACTCAATATGTGGATTTCGACTGATGGAGAAACTAAGACTCGGATGAAAATCGAGCTAACCTCTAACGAATTGAATAAAGTATCTGCGACAGAAATCGCCTATAGAGCTGAAAAACTGGCAACTTAACAAAAAGCCAAATTGTGTTGGGAGGGAACAATTCAGGCAAATGATCGCTAATCGCCGCGGCCAAGTATGGTTACTTGGCGAATTTCCTATGAGACTGTATAATCAAGAAATATGAAGATAGGAATGATGTGTCTTTGGAATGCCGCCAATGGGCCTTCTATTCATGCGGAATTGGTGGGTAGGGCTTGGGTAGAATTAGGCCACCATCTCAGGGTATTCTCCGCCAAAAAACACCCTGATGCCAGGCCTGCCTCCCAAATAGATGAGCATTTTGTGATCAGGCACTTTAGTGTTGACAAAGTCATACCAGTCACCCGCGCTGCCTGGTTTGATCCCTCTCCAATCTTGAACGAAGAATACGATGTTTTTATTGCCCAAAATGTGGAGAGATTACCTGCCGAAAAGCTACTTGAAATATTTCCCAAAATCCAGGAGAGGTCCGTCACCGTTCAGGTTGTCCACGAGGGCAAAGCTCCAGAAGACCCTCTCTATTACAGGTTTGACTGGGATGCTATTGTCTGTTTTGATCAGAGATACAAAGACTATCTGGTCAAATCTTTCCCTGCTGAAAAGATTCACATGATTCCCTACCCCTACCATCCACTCGAGCTAGGTGATAAGGAGAAAGCGAGAAAGAACCTGGAGTTTCGTTCGGACGAAAAGATTGTGTTTTCCTTCGGCTTCAGGCCAGCAGATATCGTATCTGTTCTACCATCTCTGAAAGATATAGCTAAGGAATATCCTCTCAGATATGTGATCATCGCCAATCCAGAAAGTGATGTTGGTGAACTGCGCGAAGCGAAAGAGAACTATGACTTTATAGACCTTCAAGTAAGGCCACTTCCCATAGGTGAACTATATACCTACCTGCATGCTTCGGATGCGTTGCTCATCCACCGGGAATCCTCGCAGAAGTATAAGGCAGTCGTGTCTAGCTCGGTGTGCCAGGTCTTGGGTGCCGGTTGCCCTATCCTGTTCCATGAGTCAAACTAC
>DUER01000118.1 GCA_011192075.1 Dehalococcoidia bacterium
ATTAGAAGTGCCGAGGGGCAGAGTTGAACTGCCGACACGCGGATTTTCAGTCCGCTGCTCTACCACCTGAGCTACCTCGGCGCAAAAACAGGATAATCCACATAGGGGATGAGTGTCAAGTAGGAGTAGTAACCTCCACAGAAGAGAATTTACAAAAAAGGCTTCTTCCAGATTCCCACCCTTGCTTACATAGCCGTAGCGACTGGAATGGTTTTTACACTTTTTTATGTGAAAAAGGGTGCTGGGAGGCGGTAAGAAGTTGAAAAGCACCCGTTGACCTCTGTAGGCTCCAAGTAAGAGAAAAATGAACTAAGGAGGTGCAAACAGGTGCGAGATGATTGTATCGAAGTAGCATTAGGACTGCCCCAGATCGAGATACTGTGCCAGAGAGAACCAAGACTAGACTTTAAAAAAACTTGGCTGTATACTGGCGAGGGTAGACAATCTGAATCCAAACCCTTTGACCTACCCTTACATCGAATACAGAGCTATATCATAGCAGATCATTGAAGAACGGTGCAATGCCTGAACCAAGGAGAGAATATGGAAAACCAGAATGAGCTAACAGAGGATCAAATTATCGAACTTGTAGGAAAAGTAGAGAGTTATCGCCTTGCGTCTATTATAACGGCTATCATTATTGGTGGACTATGTTTAATTGTCGGCATTATGGGTATCGCGATTAATATGTTAGGTGCGACAATTGTCGGCTTTGTTGGTTTAGCGGTTAGCTTGATTGTTAGCCGTGTGTTGTGGAATGAGGTGAAAGGTCTTGATTGGGTTTTGCCCAAGCAGGATATAAAGGCAAAGGAAGGGAAAAGTAGACTGGCCAGGGACTTGGAAGACTTGGACTTGGTACTAGCTGACGAGAAAAAGGCGAAGAAAGATGAGGGGAAAAAGAAAAAGAAGGATGGTCTGGATTTCGAGGATATTAACTTCGATGATTTAGACTTGTAATATCTATAATTTAGAGACTAGTTTTATACGGAAAACGGAAAAGAGCGCTGATTACAATTGAACGGAAATGACGGACAAAGATTTGCCATAACAAGCGGGAGTGTTACCGACATAATATCGGCTATGGCTTGATTCGTCACTAGAATCTGCTGAAATAGCCTCAACCAACCCCCTAGTCCCCCAAGATTGGGGGACTTCTTTAAGCTAGGGGACACCCCCGAACCCCCGGCAGGAAGTATCCTGCACCTCTTTTTTAAGTAGTCTCACTAAATACACATAGGAAACCATATGCTAACGAGCGATATCCCCGTCATGACCCAAATATCACGTAACAGAAAATAAACCGCCAAGGAATTTGAGATTATGCTCCATCTCTATGTAAGCCCTCGTTTCATTTGTATTATGTAAAGATTCCCCGCCTTCCGCAGATAAAAAGAGGGAACTACCCTTGTATCTCAGGCAGCTCCCCGTTCTATTATCTCCAGAATCTATTAACGACAGAATCTTATTATTGGCTGCTTATTAGAATTTTGGTTATTTAGTTCACAGCTTCACGTGGACCGTAGATGCTCTTATTCAGTTATGCTAACAATTGATGCAGTTGAATCTATTGCTCTATATAAACCCCGTCACTAGTTAGTTGAGCAACGTGGGGGAAAACAGCCGAAAGATCGCAACACTAATCAGTAACATTCGTATGTAACCATGGTTTTTCCATATCCACCATACTCCTACTTGCTCCCAGGACATATATTTAACCATTCTAAGAATATCCTTTCTGCGGTTATCATTATACATTATGTTAAAACATTTGAGCAAGCGCAGTGGAATTCCTATCAGGCATTCCTTGATTGTGATTTAAACTCTTCAATATTGCTTCTACAGAAGCTAGACAGAGGGAGGCAAAACATAATATAATATAAAATAGTATGCGGTATTTCTCCATCAACCGGGGAGGTAAATCCTGAGCACCTACTGGAAACGTGCCGAGCCATTCCTGCGCCATCGCTATTTATCCTTGGTCTCTCGACTGGCCTTGGGAGGAATGCTCATCTTCGCCGGCGCGACGAAGGTGGGAAATATCGACGAGCTTATAGAAGCGATCAATGACTATGATATGCTACCTCAACAACTCGCCACGGCCTACGGCCACGTTCTACCCTATTTAGAGATCGTACTAGGTGTTTTGCTGGTATTCGGGCTATTCCTCAGGGTCAGTGCCACGGCCAGCGGACTGGTGGTGCTGAGCTTCTCTATTGCCAAGATTCAGGCCATCGCCCGCGGGCTGGATATCGATAGCTGCGGGTGTCTTGGCCCAGGATTGCATCTGCTTGTAGGACAAACTCTGGCCATTGATTTCTTGCTCTTAGTAATGGCGGCACAGATCTTCTTTCGCCAGGGAGACTTTCTCTCCCTAGGGCCCCGGTTCTCTACTATCACCAGGCGATTTAAACGGCCCGATCTCTAAACCACTCCCTCGCTTCTTCAACCCTGCCCAGCTCAACCAGAGCTATCCCTTTATTGAGATGTGCCCTGATATATTTGGGATGTAACATGATTGCCTTATCATAATTCTCGATGGCACACTCCCACTTGCCCGACACGAAGAAATCATTCGCCACGCTATGATAAATATCGGCGATAAGCTCCCGGTCTCCCCATTCCTCTCTTTTACTCG
>DUER01000119.1 GCA_011192075.1 Dehalococcoidia bacterium
CACAGTGCATTCCCTTTATCTTGAGTGTAGCCTTCGCTGATTGTTGCCCGCTGTCATCGGCTCTCCGCGAAAGCGTTATTTCATTAGGTGAAGGGGCGAGCAAGCCTCTATCGGAGAGGAACTTCTCCCGGCAGCCCGGGCTGCAGAAGTAGTAGGTCTGGCCCTCATGCTCTGCACTGAGAGCCGTCTTCTCGTCCACCTCCATCCCACATATCGGGTCTATCGCCATGGCCCTGTCCTTTCGCCGCTCTGCAGTATTGCCTCAAACGTGTCTAGCGTAAAAGCGCAACCCACCATCATCTGCATATGGGGTGGTGGGTTCCGTTTCACTCCGCCCACCCTACCTTTCTTTCGTAAAACGCTATCAAGCAAAGTTATGCTCTTTGTGTTTTTCGGCAATAGTAGCTGCCAGACTATCCAGTGCCTTGAAATCGTCTTCTTTGGGGAAGCCTTTACAGAGCACCGGCTCCAGTATTTCTACCTTCAGGTTAGGGAGCATCGCGGCGAGCTGCTCAACCGCCTTGCCTCCCCACCCGTAGGAGCCAATAATGGAGACAAATCTCAGTTTCGGCCTCAGGGCGTTCGCCAGGAAGGCAGCATACGCAACATTCGGGTGCGGACCAGCTAGAACGGTAGGTGTCCCGATAACAACTGTCGCCGCATCCACCAACGCCATTGCCAGCTTCCCGATATCGGTTACTGTGAGGTCGAATTGTTTCACCGTCACGTCTCTTTGGACTAAAGCTTCGACAAGGTAT
This sequence comes from Dehalococcoidia bacterium, assembly GCA_011192075.1. Lineage (GTDB taxonomy): Bacteria > Chloroflexota > Dehalococcoidia > Dehalococcoidales > S120 > S120. Next base: position 759 of record DUER01000119.1, read on the forward strand.
TCGACCATCTTGTGAGTGCTGCCATGCATTGAGATATAGGGTAATACCACAATGTTTTTGGGCTCATCGAAGACCCAGCTATGATACGCTTTTAAGATGAACTCTGGCTTGTCATGCACAGGGCCGTGGCTGGGAGCGATGATGTCAATTGCATAGTCCCTTATTTTCTCCAGGTTCTTCTGGATGGTCGTTCGGAAGGGCATCATGATTTCCGCATAATATCTCTTGGCTGCCTCATAGACCTGCCCTTCATCAGTTACATACAAGTCGCTTGTGGCCAGGTGAGAACCAAAAAAATCACAGGCGAACAATATCTTGTCTTCTCTCAAATAGGTAAGCATTGTCTCTGGCCAGTGAACCCATGGAGCATGGATAAATTCCAGGGTTCTACCTCCCAGCGAAATGGTCTCTTTATCGTTTACCGCTATGAATTTCTCTTCCGGAATCATGAGCAGGTCTTTGAGCATATCTTTACATCTGGGCGTGGCAACGACCTTTGCCTCAGGGTATCTTTCAAGGACTCGGGGGAGAGCGCCGGAATGGTCCTGCTCGGCATGATTGGCAACAATATAGCTTATATTCTCAATCCCAAGCCGGTTCAGTTGGTTTATCAACACATCCTGCATAGTAGGGTCTACCGTATCAATAAGAGCTGTTTTTTCACTGCCCTTAATGACATATGAGTTATAACTGGTGCCATCGGGAAGCGGTATAAGCGAGTCAAATAACCGCCTGTCCCAGTCGATGGCTCCGACCCAGTAGACACCTTCGGCTAGCTTAACATTGCTCATAACAGCTTTCCTCCTTTTAATCACCTTACCTGATTTAATCAGTGTGGTAGCGTTTAACAGCGCACCTGTCCAGTTTAGAACCCGATGCAGTTCTGCCTCCCCTTTCCTGGGTCTTGCTCATCGAACAAACATCTAGTAGTTCTCAGCCATGAGTTCGTAGTAGCTCTGGGGGAAAGCACACACAGGGCATTTGATCGGCGCTTCCGTCCCCTCGTGCACATAACCACAGTTGCGGCACTTCCACCTCACCACCTTGTCTTTCCTGAAAGTTTTTCCCTCCTCCAGATTCTTGAGCAGGGTGAGGTATCGCTTCTCGTGCTCCTCTTCCACCTCGGCCACCTCTTTGAAGAAATTGGCGATCTCGGTGAAGCCCTCGTCGCGGGCAATCCGCTCGAATTCGGGGTACATCTGGGTGTGTTCGTAGTTCTCACCTGCAGCTGCCGCCTTCAAATTTGCTCTGGTATCTCCGATTCCCTTGAGAAAGTCGAACTCCCTTTTGGCGTGCTCCCTTTCGTTTTCGGCCGTCTCCAGTAGTATCCCCGCGATCTGTTCAAAACCCTCCGCTTTGGCTACAGCAGCAAAGTAGGTGTACTTGTTGCGAGCCTGCGATTCGCCGGCAAACGACGCCTGCAGATTGTGCTCGGTCTTGCTTCCCTTCAGATCCATTTGTTCCTCCTTTTGTTTGGTCTGTCATGAATTTGGGGTAGCATTCTACCATTAGTGGAATGGTATAAAAACAGTCTAAGGGAAGTACTAGCATTCAGTATATGACGTATGTCACATTGTCCATCGAATTATGGGCGCCGTCATAAAATGGCCAATACACTTCTTCTGGAATCCGAGGGAATACGCTCCAGCAATTCAGTGATCTTGGGATCGCTGATAGTTTTTCCTGTGCTCCTCATACAGGTCGATACTGTCTTCCTCCTATCCACAAGGCCTCAAGCTATACGTGACCGTGAGGATGCTCGTGAGACTGACCCAGTCTCTCATCCTGAACCTGTCAGCATCCGGGCTCCCCGTGGTGTCCGCAGCAGGTACTTCCCGTTCGGATCTTGATCCAGTTATTGCGGATTAGAAGCCAGGCCTTGTGACTCAGAGGCATAGGCGCTTGCAGGTTGGTGAAGACTGCGCGTAGGCTAGGTCGATTGCCTGCCATTTTACATCCCCCTCTAGCATAGAAGCTTATTGTTTTTCGAACTCGTCCTTGCCTGCACCGCATACCGGGCATACCCAGTCATCTGGAAGATCCTCGAATGAGGTGCCCGGCGCGATATTGCTCTCCGGATCGCCTTTCTCGGGATCATAAACGTAGCCACAAACGGAACACTTGTACTTCGCCATTTTGCTTTCTCCTTCCTTCTTGATATCCTTTTCTTCGATATACGATGGAGCCGTTTTTGGGGTGGTGCCTCGCTTGACCTGATGATAGTGGGCGTAGGTCATTGGCTCATCTTCTGTAAGAACCTCGGCATCCACAAGATCGCCTATGAAAATAGTATGTGTCCCCACATCTACCTTATTAATAACCTTAGCTTCCATATAGGCTACAGCGTGTTCCAGGACTATGGGCGCTTGGGTTTCACCCAGTTTGTAGTTGACCCCAACGAACTTATCCGAGTCTCTTCCCGAC
>DUER01000012.1 GCA_011192075.1 Dehalococcoidia bacterium
ATCCCATCCGACCTTACATTCTTATATGAAGGATGCAAGCGATGCTTCTACCTCAAGATGGTAGCAGGTATAGCACAGCCATCAACGCCTTTGCCTTCTATCTTCAGTAAAATGGCTGGTCTCCTAAAGAATCACTACGATAATGGTATAATTAGATAGCCAACAAGTCGCAGGCCTAGATTATATCCGAGCCATTGACAGATGAGCCCGATCAGAGGGGAGATAGATCTCCATCCCCTGACTGTGGATGAGGCTCTCCATCTGTTGTTATTGACAGGGCAGTATTCGCCCATTATACTATTGGCACTCGATGATAAGGAGAATATTGTAGGCATGTTGAGATTCTCAGTCGGTAGTCTTCTTACAGTAGCAGGGTTCCTTGGGATGTTAGTAATTATTCTCGACAGAGTAACCACAGGTATTACATTCTTTGAAGAATTATACATATCTCTAGGATCTGCCATTAGCATCGGAATAGCCTGCTTTATTGTCTTTCTAATCGGCATTTATATGCTACGTTACTAATAAGGTAGATTCCTCATTATTCGCCTTTTCCTTCCTTTTTAACCTTATATCTTCACGCCTAACCTTCAAGCTCAAAAGCAAGCGGACCTTTTTAGCAAGTCTGTTGTGCATGTAATTATACAGGCTACTTGAATCCAACAAAATTGCAGATTGTCACGCGAAGCAATTCTGGAAGCTTGAAATGTGCAAACTTCATCTTGGGCCGGTTGCCAACATTTTACCAACATACTATAAAGTATGTATTGACACCAGATAGAACCGGAAGCCATGAAGGCAGCCGCAGGTTCTAACAAAGTGATATCAAAGGTTACTTTTTGAGCAAGGTTGTGATGAGGTTTTTCAACCTCTTAATCAGCCGGTTACAGGTTCGAGTCCTGTGCGGCTCACCATATATTAAAGCTAAGAAGCCGTTTAGCAGCCCAAAATGGATGCCTTTAGAGAAAGTAGATGAGCTATCACCGGCCACACTGAGGTATTATCACCAGAAGCCGGAAAACCTTTGTCTGATTCTGCCATCAGCTCAAGAGCAACAACCCGAAAGACCTAACCACCTCTCACGTTACGCTTCATACCGCTGGATGGCACGCATGTGCTGAAGTAGCGGCGGATGAGAATAGTTAAGAAAAACATAGAAAGGATGCGGAGCTAGGTTAGAGAGATTGCTAGTAGAAAGTTTTTTCAGTGCATCGACTAGGCTCTGTGGCTCATCGATAGTCTCAGCTGCAAAGCGATCAGCTTGGTATTCATTCTTACGGGAAAGCATCTGCATCACTATGGAGAGCAGTAATTCTATAGGAGCATAGAGCAAGCCGAAGAACAGCAATCCAGCATAAATGGACTGTTGCTCCACGTAGAAGGCCTGGTAAAGGCCCGGACTACCCAAAAAGACCGATAGTAAGAAAAGGAACACGCCTGTGTGCAGAATGCTTATTATTACGCCCTGCAGGACATGTTTTCTCTTATGGTGCCCGATTTCATGGGCCAGCACGGCTACCAGTTCAGGTACTGTGTGTTTTTCTATCAACGTATCAAACAGAGCGATCCGCTTGTTGCGGCCAAATCCGGCAAAAAAGGCGTTTGATTTGCTGGAGCGCTTAGAGCCGTCCATCACGAAAACATTCTTGATAGAGAAATTGACCGAACGAGCATAGTTGAGGATTGCCTCTTTCAACTTGCCGGACTCCAGCGGCGTGAACTTGTTGAACAACGGCATAATCCACGTCGGGGTTACGAACTGCATCACCAGAGAAAATATGGTAATTATGAGCCAGCAGTACAACCATGCATAAGGGCCAGAATATTCAAAGAAACTCAGAATGCCGACTAGCAACGGGGCACCTAGTAGCACCGCCAGGGCTAGTCCTTTTACCCGATCCAACAGGAATGTACGTGGAGTGGTCCTGTTGAAGCCAAAACGTTCCTCAATTACGAACGTGGCATAAACGCTGAAGGGTAGCGTAAGCAAACTGTAGGCGACCAGCAGTATGCCAATATACAGCAAGCTACTCACAAGGGGAACAAGACCCCAAGCCCGGACCACTTGGTCGAGATAGTTAAAGCCGCCAGCAAACCAGAAGGACAGTAGAAGAAGCAACTGGAAGGTAATGGCTACGAGGTCGAAACGTGTGCTTTCGCGGGTGTACTCTTGAGATTTGCGGTAGTCTTCTGGATTATACACCCCTTCAAGAGTGGGCGGTAATTCGAGCTTCAGTACCTTCAGGTTCAACAGGCTAGCCACTAGGCGAAGCACAAAGTCCAGGATAAGGGCAAAAAGTATTATCAAGAAAAACGGGTTCACGGTCGTTCATCAGCCACATTATTCGTTATCGTCCGAATTCGGAGAATTACGTGTTTATTATAACAATTATCTATGGCGGAGGGAGTGGGATTTGAACCCACGACCCCGATCTCTCAGGGTAAGCGCTTAGCAGGCGCCCGCACTAGACCACTATGCGATCCCTCCCCAATCCCATATATATTTTATTATATCGTAATGCCTCATTTTGCTCAAATCCTTTTGGAGCTATCATTGTTCAACCTCACTTCTCTCCTTTGAAGGAGAGAAGGAATACAAGAGGACTTCCCCCTGTTAATTCACTTAATTAAAGACTCTTTGGAGATAAAAAAGAGGACTGATGCTGCCCTTAAATAGCCTTAACCTCCGCACCTTGGCAAGGAGAGGGGGATAAAGGGGGCGAGGTAAATAATATTTATCTAATTGAGGGCTTCACTTAGGTTGTGTTATGATGATTAGCACCTATGGAGATTAATGTTTTAATTGATGAAGGTCTTGAGGGTTGTCTTGACGTAGGCTGGCTACAGAGCATAGCTGAGCAAATCCTTATTGCTCAAAATGCTGGCTCTAATGTAGAGCTGGGTGTGGTTATTACCACTCAGCAAAGGGTGCAGCAGTTAAACCGAAGCTACCTAGGAAGGGATGAGCCTACTGATGTGCTAGCCTTCTCCATGCTCCCTGCCGCCGAAGAAATTGGGGCAGATCTCCCTCCTTTTGTTACCCCTCCTGACGGCGTGATACACCTAGGTGAAGTGATTATCTCTCACTCTCAAGCAGTTATACAGGCTGAGGAGCAGCACCATTCCATTAGAAAGGAGATAGCCACTCTCATAACTCATGGTTTGCTTCATCTCCTGGGATATAAAGACGATAACCCTGAATTAAAGCTCCAGATGTCGGCTAAAGAGACAGAACTTTTAACCAGTATCGGAGAAATAGGATGAGAAAGTCGCTTCGGGTATGGAAAGACGTTTACGCCATAGGCGAGCCAGATATATCTTATCCCTCTGATTGCTGCATTTACATGATAGACACCGGTGGGGAGCTGGTCCTTATCGACTCTGGCGCCGGGGAGAGCTTCAGCCAGCTTATTGATAACATTAGTACCCTTGGCTTCGACCCACAGCAGCTCAATGCAACAATTGTAACTCACGCCCATATTGACCATATTGGCGCTTTGGCCTATTTCCAGGAGATATATTATGTCAAGTTAATTAGCCATGAGCTGGACGTCCCGGCTATTGAAACCGGTAAAGGTACCGGAGCAGAACTCTATGGTGTCCCCTACCAGCCCTGCCGGGTTGATATAAGAATTACTAAGGCTGAGGAGACCCTGACCTTTAGTCCCTACCAACTTAAGCTTATCCACGTCCCTGGTCACACCCCAGGGAGTATAGCTATTTATGTAGATATGTAAAAGAGAGTCCTTTTCGGACAGGATATCCACGGTCCTTATATCCCTGCCTGGGGTGCTGACCCAGCTCAAGCTTGCACCTCGCTACAAAAAGTCATTGATGTTAGGTCTGATATACTATGTGAAGGCCACTTTGGTATCTACCAGCCAGCCAGCGAGGTGAAGCGATATATAGAAGGATACCGGCATCAATTACAGATGATGACCAGCTAAGGAGGTGACTTAGTGCCAAAAGAGTTAAAGGTTCTGGGTATTGCCGGCAGCCCGCGACGGGCTGGTAACACTGACCTGTTATTGGCTGAAGTTATGAAAGGGGCTGCCAGCAGATGGGCTGAGGTTAAAACCATCATCCTTAGCAACCTCGAGATTGCTCCCTGTCAGCACTGTGATGCTTGCCTGGAGACAGGTAGGTGTAAGATTGAGGACGATATGCAAATGGTTTATGACGAGCTAGAGCAGGCAGACCGGATAGTTCTAGCTTCACCGATACAATTTATGGGGGTAACGGCTCAAGCCAAGGCGATGATTGACCGTTGC
>DUER01000120.1 GCA_011192075.1 Dehalococcoidia bacterium
CTCAGCGTGAAAGCCCATATAGACCGGCATGGAGCTAATACTGGGGATGTCACAGGATAACCAGGCACCGTGGTCGTAGATATCAGGCTCTACTCCTACTAGTATATAGCCTGCTATCTTAACCTGGTGTGATGTTCGGTTTTGGTTCAAACCGAGGCTTTCTACGATTGTCGATGCAATGCCATCGGCAGCTATAGCTTTTTTCGCTTCCAGAGTCTGTTCTCCTGATTTTGTTCTTACTCGTACTCTGACTCCACCGGTGTCGTTTTCCACTCCAAGAGCGAGAGTTTCGGTTAAGACTTCCGCTTTGGTCTTTTGTACTGCGGTGAGAAGGTCAGCCAGAATGGTCTCCCTGGAAAAATAGAATCCCCACAGGTCATCCTTTATACAGTGTACTTGGTGCCCGGCCGGGGAGAGCTTGATATAGTTGTAGTAGGGTATCACCGGTCCTGTATAGTCGATGGAGAAGTCCGGCCCGAGGAAGTTGAACTTGGTTTTAGGCCTAATTAAGCTTTCTGCCCCTTGCATAGCTGTACCGGTCCCCATCTCCACCATAACCGGTTCGATATATTCGTCAGGAATTATAAACTTCCAGTAGAAGATGGAAACGTCGGTCCGTGGGGTACTGGTAATATCTCTCTTTCGCTCAATTATGAGTACTTTAAGACCGTCCTCGGCTGCTGTCTTGGCTGCCATGAGTCCCCCAGGTCCTCCTCCCACCACAACGAGGTCATACTTCATAATCCCAGCTCCTTTATTACTATTAATGGCATTTAACCAATGTCCTCAATACCATTCTGGGTTCCTCGGTCCTTCACTACTAAAACTTTAAATAACGCCATTTCCCCTTAATAGTTCATACCCTCATAACTGGCCCAACTTCTTCTTCATTCGCTCTATTGCCTCATTTTCCCAGGCTGGTGGTTCTGTCCTCGGCGCGAAGGTATCAAATCTTTCCGGTACCGGGATAGTGGCGTCAATGACAAGAAATCCCATATCCGTAGTCACCTCATTAAATATCCCGTAGCGTGGAATTGGTGGGCTGCCGGGAGGTGGTAGCGGGTAGTCACGCCATTCGCTTCTCCCGGCCCTCATACCCACGGCCCACAATACTTCCTCAAGGTTGTACGGGTCAATGTCTGGTCCCACTACTATTGTGTATTTAGCCCCCACTAATCGACCAACTTCTTCACCATAGCCGGGATGGGGCTTATCACTACCATCAACTTCCAACTGGACAACCATTACCCACTGCGCCAGGGTAACTACGTCTTTTACTTTGTAACCCATCTTTCGTAGCATGTTTATGACATCAGCGTTCACGCCCATCAGGAGGCCGCTGTGTACTCCCTGGTGGTCTTGATGGCCTAATGAGGAGAAGGTAGCAGCTGTCCATAGAGGATCCTTTCTATGGGTTATGCATTTTACTCTAAATAATGGCCAGAGGGCTTCCCCCCATATAAATCCGAGGAGGAGATCCTCTGAGCTAACCGGCGTCCGGTAATCCTCAGAGACAAATTCACCTTCTATTACCCACTCAGCGTAGGCCGGGACCATCAAGCCAGGTATTGTCTCCGACTCAACCAGCTCTACTGGTTCCCCTCTAAAACCGCCAATAATCTCGTACTCATCGCCAGTTTCAGGCCACCGTAATGATTTAACTGCTGCCAGCACGTGAGCATCTGTAGGAATGCCATAGACGAATGCGGTAGGCCATGGCTTGTCCTTATCCCGGTATTTCTCAAAATAATACCGCCCGGTGTTACCCTGCCCGGGCCGACCTGGTCGGGCCATGGTAGCATGACCATACTTCTTCACCTTTTCCTCGCTGAAAGGTTGGTTCGGGTCGCCGTTATCCCAATCAAAAAATCCCAGTCTCGTCTTAGTCAGGCCATGGGTTCCTATTTCAGGGTCGTATGAAATAATGGTGCCATTACACCCGGTAAAACACAATTTGTTAAACTCCGCCCAGACCCGCGGTATGTCCTTAGTCAGGTCAATCTTATCCTCAGGTATTATAACTTGCTTACAGGCCGCTTTTCCTTTAGGGACTGTTACCGGCTTGATTCTATTGTTTTGCAGGTTAGCTATCTTCTCAACGAGTTCGAATTTGTCTTTAAGTCCCATCCCCCTCAATGTTCTTTCGTAGTTGGGCCAAATGTTTACCACTACCGGAATATCCGGACGGTTATCAATTGGTTTCTCAATGATACCGATTGGCTTTCTGGGCAAGCTATGAAGGTAGCGGGAAACTGCCCTCACCTCAGTCTCAGGTAGCACCCCCTTCATTTCGCCTCTAGGGTCGGGGACATTCTTATTGTATTTCTCAAACCCAATGTCGACAAGGTTACTATAGTCCCCACACTTTATAGGCGTACTAATCCTCACCAAGTTTCCCAGTTTCTCCTCATCACTGAACCACTCGCGAATGCTTTTGTACGGATACGGCATTTTGACCCCCTTTCTCGTCTTTACCTTTCTTAACCAAATAGCTGAGGCATACCTGGCACCCGCACATCCTGACTTCAATAGCCACTGCTATGACTTCTACTATTGAGTATTACCTGTCAGGCTTTCCACTGTTATTTTTCAGCCGTCTACCTCCACCTTACTAATTCCCGGTCCTCGGAAACCAGCCTGATCTTCATTCCGGTATCTTCGCCCAGTGACGTTGCCATAGCACTAGCTAAAGCACAGGCAAGAATGCCGCACTTTGCCACATTATGCTTAGCCTTTCTGGTCACTTATATCTAGTTATCGGTCTTAA
>DUER01000121.1 GCA_011192075.1 Dehalococcoidia bacterium
ACAACCAGGTATTCGGACAAAGCCAAAATAGTTGGTCCTCTTTCCCGTGCGCTTTTCTTCATGAGGTCAGGCATCGCCGATGTGATAATGACTGACGAGCAGTGCATCAGAACGGATACGCCTCAAGAGGCAGCCAAAGTGGGTTCAGCAGTTATCGCCTGCCTGGACAAGGCCATGTATGGACTTGAAGATGCCTCTGACCTTGATGCAGATGAGATAGTACGACGCATGGTGGATAATAAAGAGCAGTTCGCCATCCTGGACCCCCCCAAAGCAGCGGAGGTGGCGGTTAAAGTCGCTATGGAAATCGCTCCCCAGAGAAAGAAGGAATGGTTAACAGAAAAAGAAGCCACGGAGCTGGCTAAGAAGTGCACTGATTGTGGCATGTGTGAACAGGTGTGCCCCAACCTTTTCAATATTGGCGCTGGCATAGCTGAGGTCGCCAAAGGTAACTTTGAATTGATAAGACAGCAATTCCTGCAATGTATTGGCTGCGGTAAATGTGAAGAGGAGTGTCCCAATAATGTTGCTATCTTCAAGATAATGCAGACAGCAGCAGGCATGGAGACGTGGAAGTGCAGGGCTGGACGCGGTCCGATTATGGATACCGAGATAAGAAATGTTGGTGCCCCTATCACTCTAGGAACTATTCCTGGGGTCATTGCAATTGTTGGCTGCTCCAATTATCCCGACATAGATGATATTGCCGACATGGTCGATGAATTCGCCAAGAGAAAATATATCGTGGTTCTCTCAGGTTGTGCTGCCATGGCTGCCGGAATGAAGAAGGATAAAGATGGCTTGACAGTATATGAAAAATACTCTCCTGACTTTGAAGGTGGCGGCGTAGTGAATGTTGGCTCCTGTGTCGCCAATAGCCATATCACTGGCGCAGCAATAAAGATAGCTAATATTTTCGCTGCTCTGCCCCTGAGAGGAAACTACGAGGTAATGGCTGACTATGTCCTCAATCGTGTAGGCGCTGTGGGAGTAGCCTGGGGAGCATACTCACAGAAGGCTGCCTCCATTGGTACAGGATGCAACAGACTGGGTATACCCGTGGTCTTAGGCCCGCATTCCTCCAAATATCGAAGGCTATATCTCTCCAGGAAAGAAGAGGACGACTGGAAGGCTATGGATGCCAGGAAGAAGGAGATTGTGGATACTGTGGAGCCAGCACCTGAGCACCTGGCTTATGTATGTGAAACTAAAGAGAAGGCTATGCCCATGATGGCCAAGCTTTGCATAAGAAGAAACGATACTCCCCAGGGAAGAGCGATAAAACTGAACCATTATATTTCCCTATACAGGAAATATATTAGCGCCGGACTTCCTGAAGATATTCACCTCTTTGTTCGCAGGGATGCCGATATTCCACTGGTCTATAAGAAAGAAGTGCGAGCACACTTACAGGAAATCGGCTGGCAGCCCAGGGAGCCCATTGGATTGCCTACCCTTATCGGCACCTATCCCACTAAGGTTCCTGTGGATGCAGTGATACACTAGTAACAGGGAAAATGGCTAAGAAGGAGGAGAGCATGAGTGCAGTAATACCACGCCACAGAGTAAATGTCTTAACGGGCATCAAATCGGCCAGGTTGATCGAAGACCCCGTGGAGTACGCTAATCTGATTAAGAAGGCCAAAAGGCCACTTCTTGTAGTTGGTCCTCTCTTGTTGGCATCTGCGGCTGATGGCAAAATTCTTATGGAATATGCCATGGACATAGCTAAAGTAGCTGGTATTCCAATATGCGCGACAGCCCACACTAAAGGGAAGATCGTAGAATTGGGAGTACAGCCAGATTGCGTTTACGATACCGTCGAGATAGTGAACGCCCTTAAAGACCCTGACTGGCAGGGGGTCAAGAAGGAAGGAAATCACGACCTTGTGATGTTCTTCGGCATACGGTCGGATCTTGGCAACCAGGGCCTTTCAACACTCAAACACTTCGCACCTCATCTAAAAACCATGACGCTGTGCAAGCATTACTTTCCCCATGCTAACTACTCACTCCCCAATTTTAAGAAGGATGCGAAGTGGCTCGAATTCTTAGAAAGCTTAATTACCAATTTAAAGAAAGGAGACTAAAGGAAAATGGAAGGCGAATTTCATGTAGATATAGGACCTCAGTATGAAGGCGAGGTGATAAGAAAGGAAGGCCTCTATATCGAGTTCGGTGGGCCAAAAGTAGGACATAAGTTTGAACTAGCAACAGTTAAAAGTCCTGATGAAATAGAGAATGAGAAAGTAGAAGTTATTGGCCCGGACCTCGGTGATTTGGCACCTTACGATGAAGAAAAAGGCGGTGGTAGCTATCCTATCGCAGTTCTGGTAGATGTTGCCGGAGGGGAACTGGACAAGGATGCCGAAGCAGTCATCGAGAGAAGGATTCATATGTTCACCAACATGATTGAGGGCTGGTATCACATGAATCAAAGACAGGATGTATGGATGAGGATAAATAAGGATGCCTATAAAAAGGGGTTTACCTCCCTGCGGGAATTGGGAGAAATTTATATCCTGCTTTATACATCAGAGATGCCGATCATCGAGAGCATCCAGGTCACTATTATCACCGATGAAAAAAAGATAGGGGAGCTTCTCCCCCACGCTTTGGAAGTTTATGCCGCCAGGGATGAACGGGCAAGGACTATAAAAGATGAGGATGTAGATACTTTCTATGGTTGTACCTTATGTCAGAGCTTTGCTCCTACCCATATTTCCATCATAGCCCCCAACAGGATTGCCAATTGCGGCGCTATCAATTGGTTTGATGGCAGAGCTGCTGCCAAGATTGACCCTGAAGGACCGATTTTTGCCATACCAAAAGGTGAGCTTCTAGATGCTGTAAAAGGTGAATATTCAGGAGTGAATGTAATCGAAGCTGAAAAATCTCTGGGAAACTACGACAGAGTCTATTTGTATAGTGCATTTGAGCACCCTCATACATCTTGTGGCTGCTTCGAAGCAATTGTATATTACATTCCTGAAACGGATGCCTTTGGTGTAGTTCACAGAGAGTACAAGGGCGAAACTGTAGTCGGAGAGACTTTTTCCCACATGGCCGGCGAAACTTCTGGCGGAAAACAAATAGAAGGAAGATTAGGTACGGGACTGGAGCAACTAAGGTCTTCTAAGTTCATCCAGGCAGACGGCGGTCTGGCCAGGATAGTGTGGCTGCCCAAGGAGTTAAAGGAAAGGTTTAAAGATGCCCTGGAAAAGAAGGGGCTCTACGACAAAATAGCTACAGAGGAAGATGTTAAGAACGTGGATGAGCTTCTAGAGTTCCTAGAAAAAGTGGGGCATCCTTGGATTAAAGGGGAAGTTGAGCTTCCAACATAAATATAAGAAGTGATTAGAAGGTGAAATTTATTATCCCACTCAGTTTTAGTTGAGGAGGTTTGCTATGCCGATTGCAGGTTCTGAGATTGTAAAGATACTCCCCGGAAAGAGACCATGTAAGGACTGTGGATTTCCTACCTGTTTTGCTTTTGCCATGAAGCTAGCATCAGGTGGAACTACTGTAGACAAATGCCCTTACCTTTCCGAGGAGACGAAAGCCAAGCTGTTAGATCTTCTGGCACCGCCCATAAAGCTTGTCACTATAGGCTCTGGAGAGAATGCCGTCAAAATCGGGAATGAAGAAGTGATATATCGACATGAGAAAACCTTTGTTCATTCTCCGGGCATTGCCCTTCTTATATCAGATAAAGAAGATAAAGCTAAAATTGAGGGCAAAATAAAGAAGCTAAAGGAATTGCAGTTCCCGTGGGTTGGCGTAAATCTAGAGGCAGACCTCTTAGCACTTCATTTTGAATCGGGGGACAAGAACAAGTTCTTGGATTTGGTGAAGAGAGTCTATGATTCAACGAACCTGGGTGTGGTCCTAATCTCGGAAGACATGGACGCCCTATTTGCGGCACGGGGTATATACGCTGACAGGCATCCGCTTATTTACCCCATAACGAAGGGAAATATCGATAAGGCTATTCCAAAAATCAAAGAGAATCTAACTCCTGTTGGACTTCGTGGGGGAAATGTTGAAGAACTTGTTCCTCTAACTACCAAGTTAAAAGATGCTGGAGTAGAGGAGCTGGTTTTAGACCCGGGTTCCAAGAATTTGCTGGACGCTATAAGGGACCAGGCTTTTATCAGGAAGGCAGCGCTAAAGCAAGGTTTCAAGCCTCTGGGTTATCCCACTGTTGCCTTTCCTTGCTTCATGGCCAGAGATGGATTGAAAGAAATGCTGATAGGCTCGGCATTCATAAATAAATGGGCGAGCATTATTGTCTTTTCTGATTTCGACCAGTATTCCCTGTTACCTCTTCTAGTTCAACGGCTTAACATCTACACAGATCCTCGTTTCCCTATGGCAGTA
>DUER01000122.1 GCA_011192075.1 Dehalococcoidia bacterium
AAGGCGGGCGATGAAGAAATATCTCCTGGGGATGAGGTGGAAGATGCCAGATTCTTTGATATAGCTGAGTTACCTGATTATTATGCTAGACGCTTCAGTGACATAATTGAGTCGATTCAAAACGACCCTGTATAAGCAAATACCTTCATACAGTGCCTCACCTAGATACTGCCTATGTTTTATATATAGCGTATAACCACTATTGCTCAAATGATTGTTCAAACCAAAAAGGGCACCAGCTACCACAAATTAAGCGGTTCCAGTGCCCTTGTTATTCACCTCATCTTTCTTACACCCAGTTACTGTTTTTAAGGTCTAGGTGGGCTTGGTGCACGTCTGAAAATTGTTAGGGAGCCTTGGTAAGCCTCACCTTTACTGCCTGCTGGCGACCATCACGTCCCCGATTCATCTCAAACTCCACCTCCTGCCCTTCTCTCAGGATAGCAAACTCCACATCTTGAAGCCCGCTGCGATGGAAGAAGAGGTCTTTGCCGTCTGCTGCCTGGATGAAGCCAAATCCTCGGTCTGTAATTAGCCGTCTAATTGTTCCCTTTGGTATAATTTACCTCTCATATGTTGGGACTCTAATGTAGTCCTGTCTCGGGAGTTTGTCAATACCCAAAAAGGAACGATTCAAGCTTCTATTAATTACTCAGATCCCGAAACCAGGGTCACGGAGTAGTTGTTACAAATTTCCTCTTATCTCGTTTACACATGATCTGAATCACGTTGCGACCGGACTGAGCTGCTGGAGGCAAACCACCACCTGGCTCAACCCACTGCCCTATCATGTAAAAACTATCAAGCCCTGGCAGCGTTTTGTCCATACGCTTGCCGAAACCGAGAGACATCTCCATCCACCCTTCGTAACTACCCTTCCAATTGCCGGTATAGTGTACCCATGTCATAGGTGTTGCTACGTCGGTCATCTCTACCTGTTCTGAGAGTCCTGGGTATCTCTTATCCAATATATTAAGTAGCTCTTTGGCAAGCCTTTCCTTTTCTGCCTTATAACGCTCCCGACTTTTGTACAACTCGCTCCAGTATTCCCATTCGGTGTTGATCATGAATTTGAGTACTGTTTTACCCTTGGGTGCTAAGCTGGGATCGAAGTTATAGACATGTAACGGTAACCTAGTAAGTTCCTTCCCTGCAATGTTTATTGGCTCATCAAGGAACAAGTTGAATCCGGATACAGAGTGCGGGAGTTCTGTAAAAGTACGAGCTACACCATATGCTACATGCAACAAAGGAGGGAATAGTGAAAAGTTATCATAGTATCCCTTTATTTTATCGTCGACATATTTTCCTTCCAGCATGTCAAATATCGTTGTATGACCGTCTGCTGCGGAGATAATAATATCGGCGCGGTGTTCGTCGCCATTGGTCAGCTTGATGCCAACTGCCTTGTCGTCTTCAACCAAGATTTTAACAACGGGTGATTTGTAATCAACCTTCCCGCCCAAGTCGAGGTAACGCTTTTCGATGGTCTTTGATAACTCAAGCGAACCGCCTATGGGATAGCCCGCAGTTTTTTGGCTTAGCCAAGCTAGAGGCATCATTAAAGCGAATATCGGGAAATCTTTCATATCTCCCACGGGAGCTAGGAAAACCTCTCGCATGAATGGGTTCTTGAACCGTTCTGTGAATTGACGAACGGTCATCTTACCCCACTTTCTCATTAAACCTAGATAAGGCAATATCATGAACAGCATTTTCACTTTATCAAATATATTGGTTAATTCAGGTGCTTTATCAACCGGCATATCAAAACCATTTAGTTTTCTTAAACCTTTAGTAAAATCTGCAATAAAATCGCTATCCTCCGGTGCAAGCTCTTTCATATGGCTCTCCAAACGTCCCAAGTCGGCATAGAGAACTAATGATTTGCCATTGCTCCCTTCAATGCTCCAATATTCTTCATGGTCGATAAAGGTATGTTTTTGCATGATGCCCAGTTCTTCCCAGATGCGATAGAAACTGTTAGCCGGGCTGGATCCAACTAGCCAGTGCATACAGCCGTCAATCGTATATCCCTTGCGTTTCCACGATGTGCATACACCACCTGGAGTAGTATGCATCTCGAAGATACGGGTACTATAGCCATTCATCTGTCCATAGCATCCCGCGGATAAACCAGCAATACCTGCCCCAATAATGATCATCGATTTTTGCATCTGTTTTCTCCTTTAAATAAAGTCACCCGAAGTGGGATTTCTGATTTCAACTAATATAGGGAATGATAAGTCAATGAATGCTGACTGTCAATAAACGTAACGTACCCAAAAGTGATAGAACGTCAAAATGTTCAAAAAAGGAACCTTTTTTAAGCGAGGAATATGGTTACAAGTTTGGAGAGTAGTGGTATAGCGATCAACAGGACTTTACACTAAGAAAAAGCAAGTATACACTTACATATAATTAAGTAGGGGGAGAAAAAATGACTGTTGAATTCGGTTATACTGGGAAAATACTAAAGGTAGACCTTTCCTCAGTAAGTATGAGCGAAGTTCCAACGTCTGATTACGCTGATAGATTCATTGGGGGAAGAGGCATTGCAGCCAAGATATACTGGAACGAAGTCCCTCCTGAATCTAAGGCCTTTGATCCGGAGAACCGGTTGATATTTATGACTGGCCCTACGGCCGGTTATCCGGGGATAGCCGGGTCCAGAAGTCAAATCTGTGGAAAATCAGCGCTTACCAACCCGGGGCAGTTCTATTACGGCACTATGGGAGGAAGCTGGGGAGCTCATCTCAAATTTGCCGGTTATGATGGAGTTGTTGTTCACGGCAAATCAGAGAAGCCGGTCTATATTCTGATACAGGATAGCACCGCTGAATTAAGGGATGCCTTAGCCTTGTCGGGTAAAGACTCGGCTGAGACGCGAGAGCTGCTAAAGGGTGAGCTGGGAAAGTCGGCGAGGGTATTGGCTACTGGTCCTGCTGGTGAGAACCTGGTAACATTCGCTACCACTCTTGCCGATGAAGATTCCGCTACCCAAGGTGCAGCCATCATGGGTTCCAAGAATCTAAAGGCAATTGTGGTCAGGGGAAAAAGTAGTCGGTTACCGGTAGCTAATCCAGAGAGGCTTGCGGCACTGGTAAAATATCTGCGTGGAGTGGGGTATGGAGGTGCCCCTTGGTCTGTAATACGTGAGCACCCACTGCTTGTCAGAAAGCAGCAGATTTGTTACGGCTGCGTAAAAGGCTGTGACCGTGCCACTCTGGAAACAGCCGAAGGCATCAAGGCAAAATCGCAGTGTGCGGCCCAGGGTGTTTATGCAGTCGCTAATACATATTATGGGAAGCCAACTGAAGTTCCCTTCCTTGCTATGAGGCTTTGCCATAATTATGGACTTGAAACCCGTACCATGGGGGTCATAATGAACTGGCTTGTGGCTGCCTACAAGGCCGGCTATCTGACCGAGGAGAACACGGGCCTTCCTTTATCAAAGTATGGCAGCTGGGAGTTTTTTAAAACCCTCGTGAAAAAGATATCACTGCGGGAGGGCTTTGGCGATGTCCTAGCTCAGGGTCTGCCTCAAACTATCAACTCTGTGGGAGGTAAAGCCAAGGAATTAATTCCTGTCTATCTTGATAAGAAGGGGCAAGGTGTAGGGTTTGGTCCACGGCTGTTTAATATAACCGGTCTCCTTTACGCTACAGGAGCCAAGGCAGGTAGAATAACGAATGAAATAGCCACTCCGGTAGGATGGTGGCAAAAGTGGGTTAAAGGAGAGGAAGGCGCCTATTTGTCTTATGATATGCTTCGCAACATTGGCCAGAGGTTCTGGGGGAGTGAGCTGACCTATGACTTCTCCACTTATGAAGGTAAGGCCATAGCTGCCAAGAAACTCCAGGACAAACTATATGCCATGGAGTGCCTTATCCTTTGCAGCTTTTTCTACCCACTCACGTTCTGTGACTATACCGAGACTCATGAAGGCGACCCTGCTATTGAAAGTAAGCTTTACTCAGCGGTTACCGGAAACGAGACGGATGAAGAGGGGTTAAATAGGATAGGGGAGAGAGTATTCAACCTGGAGAGGGCTATACTCGCCCGCGAAGACCCTGCGGGAAAGAAGGTTGATGATATTCCTGAATGGAACTATACGGTACCTATTGAAGTTGAGCACCATATCCCAGGGTTATTGGTTCCGGGGAAGGATGGTGAGCCAATAACCAAAAAGGGTACGGTGGTTGAAAGGGAGAAGTTTACCCAGATGCTGAGTGAGTATTATG
>DUER01000123.1 GCA_011192075.1 Dehalococcoidia bacterium
CGGGGTGAGTAACCGGCAAGCATTATATACATGAAGTGAGGCTCATAGAAGTTTTCATCAAAGCGTTTTATTGACATGGCGTGGTGAGACTCACCAACTAATGAATCGACAGATTTCATAGTGAGATTACAACCAATGCCAATGCCAGAATAGCATATCTCATGGCCAGCCTTGATGGCCTTCTCGGGCTTGTCAAATCTGTACCAGTAAACACGATGGTTCTTTGGCAGTGGGGGATGACCATAGACCTCTTCTTGGGGCCACTCTCCGCCTACCCAGGTGTGAAGCTTATACAACACTTCGGTTATTACTCCAATACCACCAAAGGCACCCATTTCCCAAAGTGCTTTGAGGTCAGGTCCCGGGCCATACCAATAGGTGGGATCACCGGCAGTTATGCCGTGCGAACCAGTGCGAATAACATCTCCGTTGGGCAAGACCACGGTGAAAGCGAGGACTCCCCGGATGCCCAAACCGTAGGCTAGAGAAGTCTGCCAGTCCCCACCATAGGCTAGTACGTTGGAGATAAGGTTGTTACTGGCCGGAGCCGCCGGGGTGCCGCCGTTCCATAGCCCTCGTTTCATAGCTTCAGCCTGGACTTGAGAATAACTCACCCAGGGCTGCATCCTGATAACCTTGTTTTCCTCATCTACTTCTAGTATTTTGTTCATACGTTTGAGGTCAAGAATAATGGTTCTCGTTCTTTTGGGAATACAAACCCCAGTTAGGTTATCACCAGAACCCATAATTATCAAATTTACCTCATACCTGTTGCATATTCGCATTACCCCCTGTACCTCTTCGGTAGTTGATGGAAGAACTATGGCGTCAGGTATGGTTTTAGGATCCTTATTCATTTTCCTCACTGTTATTGAAGGATGAGGATCCCGGCTATAGGCCTGGCGAATGACGTTGTCATCACTAACAAAATCTGAACCAACTACTTCAGCTAATGCCTGCAAAACATGTGGTTCTATCAATTCCATTCACCTCCTCTTGGTTTCCAAACTTATCAATACCTGGGAGTTCTTTGCCTTAGTATCACCCCTTTTCTAATAGTACTAGCTATAAAGAGTGTTGATTCGATTTCGTTTATGAGTCTACTATATACTATGCCCAAAGTCAATGTTACCATATCCGCGTAGACCCTTCAGTTAGTAAAGGCTCTTGTCTCCAGCTCTTCCAGCTTACATTTATAATCACATTTAGTGCATTTTACCCACTTTGTTCTATACATGGCGAGGAGTCCACCACACTCAGGGCAAGGCTCGGGGAAGGGTCTAGAATTTGTAGCAAACTGGCAATGTGGGTAGTTACTACAGCCATAGAAGATGCGCTTCTTACTTAGTCTCTGCACCAGGTCACTACCGCACTGCGGGCAGCTAACACCAATCTTAATTTGGAAGGATTTAGTATATTTGCACTCAGGGTAACCACTACAGGCGAGAAACTTTCCGTAACGCCCGATCTTTATTACTATGGGCTTACCGCACTGGGGGCAAATATCCCCTGTTAGTTCATCGTCTAATTCTACCTTATCCATAAGCAGGGAAGCATTTCGAAGGCTTTTTTCAAAGGGTATATAAAAGTCTTGAACAACGGTTATCCAGTCCCGACTCTCGTGAGCAATCTTATCCAGCTCCTCCTCCATGCGAGCGGTAAACTGGACGTTAACGATATCTGGGAAATATTGGCTGAGCAAGTCACTAACCAAATTGCCCAGTTCTGTTGGTCGAAAACTTCCTTTAGCCTTAGTAACATAGTCTCGCTCTTGAATTGTGGATAAGATTGGGGCGTAGGTGCTGGGGCGTCCGATGCTCTGTTGCTCTAGCATCTTGACCAACGTGGCTTCAGTAAAACGGTGCGGGGGTTGGGTAAAGTGCTGCTCAGGGAAAAGCCCTAACAGCTTAAGCTCATTGCTTTTCTCTAACTGGGGAAGTAGAGAGCTTTTCTTTTCCGCTTGTTCAACCTCATCTTTCCCCTCGATATAGAGGACAGTAAACCCAGGAAATTTGAGGACAGAACTGGAGGCTCGGAAAAGATAATTAACTTTGGAATTTGGGCATCTGGCCTTAATGTCAACGTTTGTGTTATCAAACGAAGCTGCCGACATTTGGCTAGCCAGCATTCGTTGCCAAATGAGCTGGTAAAGCTTAAACTGGGCAGGAGTAAGGTATGGTTTAATCAAAGATGGATCTCGCTTAATCTTAGTCGGACGGATAGCTTCATGGGCTTCTTGCGCCCTCTTCACCGTTTTAGCGAAGAAACGGGTATGTGGCGGAACGAATTGAGAACCATACTTGTTGCTAATAAATTCTCTGGCTTCAACTATGGCTGTGTGAGCTACGTGGGTAGAATCAGTACGCATATAGGTGATAAGCCCTACGCTGCCTTCATCAGCTATAGATAGACCCTCATAAAGCTGTTGAGCTATAGCCATAGTTTGTTTGGCGGTGAAGTGGAACTTGCGCCAGGCTTCCTGTTGCAGAGTGCTGGTGATAAAGGGCGGGGGTGGGTGACGAGTTACTTTTTTGGTGCTTACCTTAATAACAGTGTAGCTGGCTTGTTCCAGTTTATTACTAATCTCAGTCGCTTCATCCCCGTTATGAATATCCAGCTTGGTGCCGTCAATAAAGCCAATCAGTGTAGCCCTGAAGGCGGTTACTTCAGCAGTTCCTACTTTCTTGGTTAACTCAGCCTCAATTGTCCAGTACTCTTTAGAGACGAATTGCTGGATTTCCCGTTCGCGGTCGACAATGAGCTTTAGTGCTATTGACTGGACTCTACCGGCTGAGAGACCTTTCCGTACCTTCCGCCAGAGCAACGGGGTAATCTTATACCCTACCAATCTATCGAGGACACGCCGTGCTTGCTGAGCATTGACTAACTGCATATCTATAGACCGGGGATGCCTAAAAGCATGCTCAATGGCCTCTTTAGTTATTTCATAGAAGACAACACGCCGGTAGGGTGTCTTATTCGTTTTTGTTACCTCGGCTAGATGCCAGGAAATGGCTTCCCCCTCACGGTCTGGGTCTGTGGCTAGGTATACGGTAGATGCGGTTTTAGCCGCCTTTTTAAGCTCAAGCACTACTTTTCTTTTCGCCGCAGGCACCACATACTTAGGCACAAAGCCTTTTTCGATATCAACTCCTAATTGGCTCCTGGGCAGGTCTCTTATGTGACCTAGCGATGCCTTGATGCTATAGCCTGTACCCAAAATCTTACCCAGTGTCCTAGTCTTAGCTGGCGATTCAACTATAACCAATTTTTTCTTATTAGTTAACATAACTACATAAACAAATCAAAGCTAATCAGATAGGAATTGTTTCCTTATTTTTAATATAGTAACTAATCCACTCTTACCCTTTATTCCTCTTATCAGGAAGAAATTAAGTGGCGGAGAGGGTGGGATTCGAACCCACGGTCGCCAAAGGCGACACGCGCTCTCCAGGCGCGCCTGATAGACCACTCCAGCACCTCTCCGTGATATAATGATGGTCTGAAGTCGACTGGACTAACAAAAGAATTCTTGGCGGAGAGGGTGGGATTCGAACCCACGCTCCGCTATTAGCGGAGACCGCTTTTCGAGAGCGGCACCATCAACCACTCGGACACCTCTCCGAATGCTAATATGAAGCTAACATGACCCTATTAGTGCCTTTCCAAAGTAGACATAACTCATAATAGCTAACAAATAGCTAACCAAACTTTTCAACCACCTCATTTTTACGCCTGGGGATCACTAGCTTCTCAACATAATTATTATGCCCGAAATTGAACGCCTCGTCAAAGCGTTGTGCGGCGGCCTTTTGTAGGCCAGGAAGGACATGAGAATAGATGTCCAAGGTTATTGATACTGAGCTATGGCCTAAACGTTCAGAGATAATCTTCGGGTGAATACCTTGACGTAGCATAAGGTTAGCCGTGGCTATGGCTACGATTGAGCAGGTCAGCACCATGGTAAGAACACCAGTTACACAAAAAAGCAACTATCTTTGGTTCAAAGCTCATACTAACACCCCCTCAATTTCAGCTATAATTTGCTCTGTCGTAAAGTGCTTCCCGGTAATAGCCGCGCTGGGGCAAGCTGCTACGCATACTCCGCAGCCCTTACACAAGGCTTCATTAATCCGTGAGACCTTCTTTTCCTCATCGAAGGAGATGGCGTCATAGGGACAAAGGGGATTACAAATCTTACAGCCAGAGCAAAGCTCCTCGTCGATGACAGCGGTTGCTGCTTCAATATCTACCTTACCCTTACTAATCATAACTAGTGCCCGAGCTGCAGCTGCAGAAGCCTGAGCTACAGTATCGGGGATATCTTTAGGACCTTGACAGCAACCTGCAATAAACACACCGTCGGTGAGGGTAGCAATTGGGTCAAGCTTGATATGCCTCTCTAAAAAGA
>DUER01000124.1 GCA_011192075.1 Dehalococcoidia bacterium
GAAAGGAGACTATGGGAAGCTCACTACTGTCCTGGATAAAGAAATACTATTCCGATGTCTGCTAGAAGAGGCGAAAGAGTGTAGCGTTGATGTCTTTCCCGGTATAAACGTGGAGAAGGTAACTACTGCGTCTGAAGGGGTAACGGTTGAAGGGAGTGGACAGAGCTTTGAAAGCAGTTATCTCATTGCCGCTGACGGACTAAACTCACGGATAGCCCAGATGATGGGGCTTAACGAAGATCGTACCTACTATTGCCAACTCCGTGCCATAGTGCACGATATGTCTGGTGTGGAGCTCCCGGAGCCCGATGCGTGTACGGTTACATTTGGCTTTATGAAAGAGGGGCCTGCCGAGTTACTTATATTTCCGCGACCTAATGAGGGGGAATATAGCTTCACAGTGATAACCCTTCATCCCCTGGTGAACCTCGAAGCGGCTGTTAATTACTTTACCAAAGAGGCATTCTGCGCCCCCTGGTTTAAGAACGCCAAAATATTGAGAACACTCTCTGCCAACTTAAGTTGCTATAGTCCCATAGTTGAGCCCTATAAAGACCGCGTTTTGGTCATAGGAGATGTAGGGGCAACACAAGAACTGGAAATTACAGGAGCTATGATTAGTGGCTGGAAGGCAGGGCATGCTATCTCCCTTGCCCTCCAGGAGGAAAAACTGGGACTAGAAGTTACGGCTATCTCCCAATATGTCAATTGGTGGAAAGAGGACTACGTCAATTATTACAGCTCCGATGCTTATATGAAAGTCTGGTCACTGCCCTTTGTCCTCAGCGAGCCAGAGGTGATGGATTATCTGTTCAGCCTTATCAAGGAACCCATGCCCCCCTGTTTTAATCCCTATACCTCAGGAAAGCATCTAGGACGAGCCATAAGAAAGGTGATGCCCACCATCGAGCAAGAGAAGCCTGAATTGCTCCAGAAACTAAAGAAAATGGGTGCACCATTTACTGAAATTATTGCTGACGTGACCAAGCTCAGCAAACCGATAAACTAATAAACAAAATCAACAGAGGAGGTAACTATGGCCAGAAAATATGATGCAATCGTGGTTGGTGCTGGACCAGCCGGTTTTTTAGCTGCTAAGGCAGCTGGAGAAAATGGGCTTGATGTAGCCCTCCTGGAAAGGAAATCTGACCCTATCCAACTCACCAGAGCTTGTGCCCAATCTCTAGTCTCTACGAATGAGTATTATTTCGGGAACCTATTGCGATACAATGCCAGGGATAAACATCTCTGTTTTTCCTCCGACGGTTTCTCCTTTAAATACGATGGCCCTTATCGGGATCTATACAACCTGGTAATGTATACTCCCAATGGTCACAAAGTAGAATTTGGTGACTACAAAGAGTTAAAGAAAAAAGGAGACAATGGGAGGGTGGGCATTAGCTTCGATAAGGAAGCGTTATTCCAATGTCTGCTAGAACAAGTGAAGACATACAACGTTGATGTCTTTCCTGGGATAAACGTGCAGAAAGTAACCAGCACGGCCGACAGCGTAACAGCTGAGGGAAGCGGACAAAGCTTTGAAGGTAGATATCTCATCGCTGCCGATGGATGCAACTCACGGGTAGCTGAGGTGATGGGGTTTAATAAGGATCGCAACTATTATTGTAATTTCTGTGGCATATCCTATTATTTGTCTGGTGTGGAATCTGTAGAGCCCGATCAGATTGTTAAATCGACCGCTTTTCTGAAAGATGGTCATGCTCACTTATATCTACTACCTCGACCTGTTGAGGGGGAATATAATTTCTCTGTAGTATCTATTGACCCTAGGACAGATCTTGAAGCCGCCGCCGAGTATTTTATGAAAGAGGCATTCAGTGCTCCCTGGTTTAGGAAGGCTAAACAATTAAGAGCATTCTCCGCGGCATGCAATTGCTATTCACCTGTCATTAAACCTTATAAAGACCGGGTTTTGCTTGCCGGAGATGTAGGCTCAACACAGGAATTAGAAATTACAGGCGCTATGATTAGCGGTTGGAAGGCAGGACAGGCTGTCACCACTGCTGTTCTGGAGGAAAACCTGGGGTTAGAAATTACAGGCATCTCCCAGTATCTTGACTGGTGGATAAAGGCCTACATCAATTATTATAATCACGAGGATTACATGAGAGGCATGGCCCTCCCTTATCTATTGTCCACAAATGAGGAAATAGATTATCTTTTTGGCTATATCAAAGAAACCCTGCCTGCCTGCTGGAACCCCTATACAGGCTCAAAGGCTATGGGACAAGGTATGGCGAAAGTAATTCCCATCATCCAGAAGGAGAGACCTGAGATACTTCAAAAATTACAAAAGAGGGAGTTACCAATTAGCCAAGTCCTTGCTGAGGTGACTAAAATCAGTAAACCGGTATTATAGCCTACGTTTGCCCGAGAGGTACTAATCCGAAACGATGGGCGGAAGAGAAGCGGAAGGGCGAGAATAGACGAAGTAAAGTCCATCAGTGCTGAAGTTAAGGAAACAGTAAAGAGAAAGATTATGAAATACGATTTAATCGTTGTTGGTGGCGGACCGGGAGGCCTGATGGCAGCCAAGCAAGCGGCTGAGGATGGCTTGAAAGTTGTTTTAGTTGAGCGGAAGAAGAATATTATCGAGGTCAACCGGAGTTGTGGTGAGGTATTCTACATCCGTAAATTGAGTGCCAGTAAAGCCGGGATGCATGGCGACGGGTATATTGAACCCGTCTCCTTGGAAGTCCAAGATTATACAACGAAGTTTCACTTTCCCGGGCCTGGCTTTTCTCTTGACTTCACCGGTGCTGTAAAGCCCTACATCAACTGGATTGAAGTTTCCCCGAACAAAACTGTGGTGTACCGGAGAAAGAATTACATCTGGGGATATTATTATGATAAGGAGGCCTTTTTAAAGACTCTTCTCGAAGGAGCCAAGAAAGCCGGCGCTGAGATTCTGTCGGCAACTATTGGGATGGCGGCAGAGAATACCAGGGATGGGGTCAAGGTGCAAGTACGAGGACGAGGAGAGGAACAGACCCTAGAGGCAAAGAAAGCTATTGCCGCTGATGGAACAAACTCGCTTATTGTAGATAGTGTGGGCTTGAATAAAAAACGAAAGATACTTGGTCCACCGATGGGAATGGTTGAATATGAACTGGAGGGAATGGAGATTGACCTCCCTTCGTGTTCCTGGATTCAACTCTGCGTTCCCAGCATCAACCGCCTTATGACTATCTTTGTTGGGCAGCGGGCAGGTGACCGGACGTTTATAGCTACTGGGTTAGAAAAGACGCTCCAGCAGCTCATGAAGTATCCCACCTTTGAACCATGGTTCCGTAATGCCCAGGTAGTGAAGAGGACTGCGGTTACTGCTGGTGGTGACGGAATTCGCACCCCGGTAAAGGAACCGGTGGAAGGAAATGTGTTTGTGGTCGGTGATGCCGGGTCTCCCGTTGAGACCTGGATACAGGGTGCAGTAGCTTCAGCCTACATGGCAGTTAAAGCTATTGAGAAGGAGCTCAATGGCCTGAAAGGTTATCAGGAATATATAGATTGGTGGCAACAGGCTTTTTACTTTCATAAGCCTGAGTACTGGAGAATGGTGTTCGGGATGTTTGCTCTGGCCAACTCCTGGCAAACCGATGATGATGTTGACTATCTTTATAGCCTCATCCAAGATAAGATAGGAGTGCCTCAAATCATGATTGAGCAAGACTTAGAACAAATTAAGGAGGGAAGACCGGAGCTTTATGAGAGATTAAAGGAAGGCTTCGAGCAAGCCGAAAAAATGGCGACCATGGCAGCAGGAGGCTAACCTCTTTTTAAAGAGATAATAACGGGATGGAGAAATGAAATACGACCGAGTTGTGGTTGGAGTTGGGCTAGTAGGGTAACTGTTCCTGACCCTTGTATAACCATAGTCCCGTCCTGTTTCTCAACCCAAACTTCACACTTCAGATAGTTCTCGCCGCCCTTAATATATTTCTCAGTTAGCCTACCCTTCATGATTATGACCTGCCCCCCGAAAACGAGTCCAGTTTCATGTTAGACTGGAAAACAAGAAAGGGGGCATTAAATGGTGAGGAAATCTCACACTCCGGATCAGATTATCAAGATGTCTCTAACCTACTGAAGCATAATGCCAGTCATTATACCGGCAATACTACCTTAAAAGGCATACCACTCACTACCTTGCCATATCAGTTTTACCCTTATTTCCTAGTAGAACTAAACTAATAATAACAGATACGGCACAAACCCCAATGGCAATTATGAAAGCTAAACGGTAACTACCGGTTATATCGAAGATAGCTCCACTTA
>DUER01000125.1 GCA_011192075.1 Dehalococcoidia bacterium
AGCGGAGAATACCCCGGATGGGGTAAAGGTGAAAATCCGAGGAAAGTCAGGGGAACAGACCCTTGAGGCAAGTAAGGCTATTGCTGCTGACGGTCTCAATTCGAATATTGTAGAAAGTCTGGGCTTGAATAAAGATCGGAAGGTAATGAGTCCACCGATTAAAATTCTTGCCTACGAGATGGAAGGTGTGGAGACTAACTACCCTCCGTTTACTTTTTTTTGGATTGCTATTCCCAGTTTAAGCCAAATGAATTTCGGCATGGGCGTTGCTGGAGAGGGCAGGTTCTTATCTTGGGTGCTAACAACCAGTAATCTCCCCCCCACTGAGATATTTGAAAAATTCATGACATATCCAACCTTCGCTCCATGGTTCCGTAATGCACGGATAGTGCAGAAGACTGCTGCTGGTTCTGAACATGGATTGCGTACACCGATAAAGGAACCGGCGGTTGGTAATGTGGTAATAGTCGGGGATGCCGGAGCTCCGGTTGAGACTTGGATACAGGGTGCTCTTGTCTGTGGCTACAAGGCAGTTAAAGCCATAGAGAAGGAGCTTAATGGACAGAATGGTAACCAGGAATACATAGACTGGTGGCAAGGGGCCTTTGCCTTTAATGATCCTCATTACTGGAAGATGGCTGCTTATTTCCCTCTGAACATGATATGCACTGACGAGGAAGTAGACTATCTTTATAGACTATTCCAAGGTAGGATAGGATGCGCAATGGGTTTGATTGCTAAAAATCTAGACTTGATCAAGAAGGAGAGGCCGGAGCTTTACGAGAAACTAATGAAGACTGCACCACCCCCGGAAGCGAGCTAACCCGCATTTTTTGAAAAACAATAGAGGGATGAAAAAAATCACACAGAAAGAGATACTGTTAGCTAAAAGAGAGAAGTGGTATCGTTTCCTTTCTCTCTTTTCAATTAGTAGCAATGTACTGACCTGCCCCCATAAATGATACTACTTCTTAAGTTAAAGTTATTCCGGTTCCCTAGAAAGGAGGTGGTACGAGCTTTATAAGCATCAAGACAATGTGGCTGAGGATATTAAGTAGCAGAAGATTAAAAATCATATCCAGGTAACCAGCTGGCTAATTACATTATTAGTCTTGTAAATGCCGAGCGAGGTACCGCAGTTTGAGAAAGTGAGGAGCCATGAACAAATACATTCTTGCCGATATGGTAACTGAGAGGCTGACAAGAGAGATAGGTATGATTCCCAAATACTTACCGGAGGAGCTAAAGACTCTGGAAATAGTCCTCCCATCAGGAAGAGTACAAAATGAGCCTGCTCTTTATCAGGCTGAAAAACTAAAGAAAATAACAATTAGCAAACGCAGTCTTGGGGAGAGCGTAGCTGGCACCGTCGTCATGCTCATTGCTGACGATGAATACGACATTCCCTTTACACTGGCAGACATTGCCTTTGACCTCTCTGAAAAAGGCAAAGTATCTGTGGGATTTCAATTGAGGCCTCTTGTAAAGGATGAGGAGAGCACAAGAAAGTATATCGAGCCCTTCCTGAAGTGGTACGAGGCGATAGACAAACTTCCGGGGGAACCGTTCTTCCTGAATATTGGAGAATATTTGAAGGCTAACCCCCCTCCATTAAAATACATGTGTAGCCTTCCTCTTGATTACACTGATGAGGTGCTGAAATTTACAGAACAGTTTTTTGATATTTTACTGGACATCTATTGGAAGGCAGAGCCGGTTAAAGATGCCGAAAGAAGAAAGAAAATGGATGCCTTCCGTTCGGAGTATAACCAGAAGATATTAGGGGATGACGCCTCGGGTAAAATGCTTCTTGAAGCCTTCGGGCGGCCAACGACGGAACTTTTTTACGACTATCTAGTCTATCTGTGAAGAAGACCTGAGAGCCCAGAATTTAGATAGGTCAATTTACACAAGAACTGCAAATTGGAGGCTAATCTAGCCCTTTTACTAAAACCATCACTTCCCTCTGACCTGCCCCCAGTAGTTGTACCACTTCTTACGTCGTTACCATAGTTAAAATAGTCTCAGGTGCTGGCGGACGATAATTCTTGTCACTATGAGGACGTACCTGATTATGTTCTTTTCTCCACTGCTCAATCAATATCTTGGCTTCTTCAAGTGTGGTAAATATCTCCTAACATTAATGTGGACTGATTTTAGGGGGTCAGGTCACACCACCGCACTGAAAAATACAACTCTCACTTACTTGACAGGGAGGGAGTAGTGTGGTAGATTTTTTTTTTAGTTGTGCCGAAAAATAACCAACCTTTGAACGCAATCGAACAGGGGGCTGGTTATTTTTGGTATGTATCATGATTTCTTCAAGGGAGGAGGTGATTTTGCCTTCAAATATATCAGTCAAGTAATAGTCAAATAAGTAAAATTCCTATCTGACTTTGTTTCAACAAATAAAACATGAAGGAGGGAAGTTTAGTATGAATGGAATGGATTTTAAGATAATAGATAGTCATTCTCATCCTGGATATGAAAGAAAGGATATTGAGAAAAGACCCGGTTGTACTCTCATGTGGTTCGGTGCACAAAATCCAAGTAGTGCAATGATTAGGGCAGCCCTTGGCGACCCAGAGCCATGGAAGCCCATTACCAAGATAGAAGAGATACCAGATTTCGGTGTAGACTATTGGATTAAGTATATGGATGACATGGGGATAAGTCATATGGGTCTTCAAGCTATGGACACCGAATCTGATCCTCCCCTAAGCTGGAGATGGCAAGTTCCCTATGAATATGTTAAGAAAGAATTTATTGACAAATATCCAGATAGGTTTTGGGGCATAGGGGGAATTCACTATAAACTGGGTCCAGAACATTCCTTAGAACAGGTAGAGAAAGCTAAGGAGTTTGGCTTTCCCGGGGTGAAGATGTTTACCGTCTTGGAGGGTTACCCTAACGACAGGGAGAAATGCTACCCCATCTATGAGAGGTGCGTTAAGTTAGGTCTCCATGTAGAATTTCACGTTGGTGTGGAGGATGTTCCCGGCGCCCGATTTAAATATAGCGACCCGATCTACATTCAAGATGTTGCCATGGATTTCCCTGACCTAAAAATTGTAATGCTTCACTGCGGTTTTTTCCTAAGCCCTGAAAGAGCTGTGGGTATCTGCGCCATGCAACCTAATGTTTATACAGATATTACAAATGCATTGTCAATATTTATGGACCTAAAAAAGTATACCTATGATTTAGAGCACCTAAGAGTCTTGGAGCAATTTATACCAGATAAGGTTTGGTATGGGTCGGATTTCCCTGTTACCCATGCTTGGCAGAAGACAACCATAGCGCGGCTTAAAGACCTACCCTTAAGCGTAGAATTTAAGCGTAAACTCCTTAGGGATAATGCAGCGAAATTCTTCCTAGGAAAAACTCCCGAGATGTTAGCCGCTGAGAAGGTTACTACCCAGTGGAGCCGAGTTGATATTGAAGCGAAATAAACTATTTACGAACAACCGGGGACAGACTGCATTGTCTGTATTATAAGCTGCCAATTAGTCCCGAAAATGATGTTATGGATGGGGTCCATGCTAACCTGAACGAGGCTGTAATGTCTATCGTAGACGGGGAAGTGATTGTTGTTGCGAAGTGGCAACCCTAAAGAAGAAGGCGACACCGTGATGGTATTACTTAATCTAATATTGGGTACTAAAACTCTATTGACCACACCAGCAAAGATGTTAGTCGTTGGCAGCCTCAATAATTTCCCTGACGATCTCCCTCTCCGCAAATAAATGTCCAAGACTGAACACTAGGTGGAGACCAAAAGTAAAGCAGGTCAAATTAGTTGAGTGACAATACATAATTCCAGAAGCTTTTCGAAATAGTTAATCATGAAAAGGGGTATCACATGAAGAACCTTTTTGGATGGGCAGGGAAAATATTAAAGGTTGACCTTACTGAACGAAAAACCGTCATACTCCCAACAACAGACTACATCGACCGTTTTCTAGGCGGTATCGGGATTGGAGAAAAGATCTACTGGGATGAAAGTTCACCTGATTTAGCAGCACTCCATCCTGACAATCCCCTTATTTTTATGATCGGTCCACTTGCGGCAACGCCAGCTCCAAGTGCTTCTCGACTGGTAGTCTGTGGGAAGTCGCCTTGTATCTATCCAGAGACGTTTGTCTTTTCCAGCCTTGGGGGATTTTTCCCAGCAGCCCT
>DUER01000126.1 GCA_011192075.1 Dehalococcoidia bacterium
CGGGGAGCGGGATTTGCCACTCTTCCTATGCGCATTCGTTGGTTTTTACTACATCTTCCAAGACGTCATAGTAAGCCTGGCCCAGGACTGGCGGATACGGTATACGGAAAAAGAGCATGTGGAATGGCGATTGGAATAAAAAGAAGAGGCTGAGAATCCTTCCGAACACCCAGCCTCTTTTATGCTTATATATCTGACAATCTAAATAGCAGCTTTAACTCTTCCCTATTCTAAATACCTTGGTGTTGCATTTCGGGCATGTACCCTGGGTCGCAGGACGACCATTCTTCATTGTAATCGACTTAGGATTACTGATTTCAACCTTTTTCCGGCACTTCATGCAATATGCTTGCATTGCTGCACCTCCTTTCTGTGGTGGGAGCATAGACCATTAGCTTGGCATATGTCAATACTCTATGTGGAATGAAGTTGACTGTTTCACGAATTCAATAGGAGCTTCAGCTATCGTGTTTGTACTATAATGCCAGCAATTCTTTCCTCGATTTACTCCCGTTCCTACCTCCATTTCCACCAACTCTACCCAACTTCACTCTCCCTAAATTCATCTTATCCATAGGAGAGAATTTCCTGTGCTGAACCCTGACCTGGGCCGAAGCAAGGGTCACATACCTTCTTACCATCTCCAGGCTGCTGTGGCCGAGGATCTGCTGAAGTGAAAACACATCACCGCCGTTAATTAGATAGTTCGTGGCGAAGGTATGGCGGCAGAGGTGAGCGTGGAAGCGCTTTACTCCTGACTTTTTAGCTAGCCGGCAGAATAATGTCTGCACGGAATTGATACTCATCGGCTTACCATCGAGTGTTAGAAAGAAGTTATCCTGATCCTCAAAGAAAGGCTCAGGTCTGAAGTGGAAGAGATACCTCTGGAGGGCTTTTTCGGCTACACTACCGATGGGAACGACTCTTTCCTTCGCACCCTTCCCCATAACCTTCAAATATCCCTGGTCAATATGGGCATCATCAAACTTAAGTCCAATTAGCTCTGACAGTCTCAGGCCGGTGTCTAAAAACGTTATAACCACAGCTTTGTCCCTTGATCCAGAGGTCGTATTATTATCGATGCAGTTTAAGATGTTAGATACCTCCCCATTAGTCAGTACTTCTACCATCTTCTGAGGTATTCTTGGAGGTCTAAGTCGTTCTAATATATTCTCCTCGGTGTATCCTTCCCTATAAAGCCAGCTGAAGAAAGGTCTAAGGGTTCGGACATAGTTCTGTACGGTTCCAGGTGATAGATAGCCATCCGATTTGGAATATGGATGACCACTCCATCTCTTCTTCGTTTGTAGGTAGAGGATGAAGTCTCTCACCACATCAATGTTGAGATCTGCCAGTGTATCGGGAAGGTCGTTCTGCTTAAGGTATTCGGCGAAATACCTTAGTACATTCGAGTAACACTCAATAGTCTTCGGTGATTTCCCTTCGCTACGGTTATACGCCTCGAAGTGCCGCGTCAGCTTCTCTAAGGGAATAGTATCCTTCTCCAACTCCTGCCATCTCCTGTTCTTAGGTCTCACCACCATTTTAAGCTCCTTTTTCCCCGATGGTCAAAAATACGTGACCATCATGTGATTAGTTTGTGAGCCTTAAGTGATGAAAAAAGTTAGGCGAATCAGGGACTCTTAAAAAAAGGCTTTTTGTAGTCCCTAACTTGGTGAAAATCAGGGGTTGCTCCCCGTCCGGAAACCCCCGATTTTGTACCTGGAGAAGGCTTGGTGAGCCGTGCGGGTTTCGAACCCGCGACACCCTGATTAAAAGTCAGGTGCTCTACCCCTGAGCTAACGGCCCACCGACCCACTGATTGTAGCATTCACTGAGGCAAGCTTCAAGCTTGTTTACTTACTCAGCAAACAAGCAGCAAATTACCGCCAATCGATAGTTATTATAAATTGATCGATAATACAGTTCCCCAAGGTTTTAGTCAGCCTTTTGCCATCGCCTGCAATGTTTTCAAAAGAGCCGTACGCCATCGGGAGCCCAGGCGTTTCGTATCCAGTCGCACCTGGTTTGTCCCAGCCTTCACCCCATCGCCCAGAGTTTTCTCCAGGAGTGCCTTGTCCACCTGTTTACCCTCAACCATCCTGAGTACTATTGATTTATCGTCGGTATCTATGGACTCAATTCCAACATCCACAGCCAATAGTTTGACCTCTATAGCATAGAGAAGGTTTGCTACCTGAGATGGCACGGGACCAAATCTATCCTTAAGCTCATCAGCCATATCGGCCACCTGCTGTGTGGTGCTCAGCTTCGCCAGTCGTTGATAGAGGGTGAGTCGCATATCAATATCGGAGACATATTCTCGGGGGATGTGTGACTGCATAGGCAGATCAATAGTGGGTAGTTGCAGAGGAGATGTTCTTTGAATCCCTCCCTCCCGTAACGCCGCCACTGCCTCTTGAAGCAATCGGCAATAGAGGTCAAACCCTACAGAGCTGATGTGCCCGCTCTGCGCTGCCCCCAAGAGGTTCCCCGCCCCTCTTATCTCCAGGTCCCGCATGGCAATGCGGAAACCAGAACCAAGCTCGGTGGCCTCGAAGATAGTCTTTAGACGACGATGCGCCTGAGGGGTAAGACGCTTACCCTTAGCGTAAAGGAAATATGCGTAAGCGCGGTTGGTACCTCTTCCCACACGCCCCCTGAGCTGATAAAGTTGAGCCAGCCCCAATTTATCAGCATCGTTCACGATGAGAGTGTTTACGTTGGGTATATCCAGTCCCGATTCGATAATGGTTGTTGATACCAGGATATCGACATTGCCCTGGGAGAATTCAAGCATTACATGCTCAAGTGGCTCCTCGTGCATCTGGCCATGCGCGACAGCAATCTCCGCCTCCGGTAC
>DUER01000127.1 GCA_011192075.1 Dehalococcoidia bacterium
CCTATGATGGGAAGTAGAATAGCTATCCATGCAAACTCAGAAACAGCTTCAATCTGTTCCTCACTAAAGCGAGCACCTAGACGACTTGTTAGGCGACCTGGCCCGTAACTTATAAGCAGTATAGGTAGCGCTCCTAGAAAACCACCTATACCCCCAATAAAACCCAATACTTGTGCAGCTGTTTTCATTTTCTATCTCCTTTTGATTTCCATTCACCTTGCCTAGATGTTTGTGCCTAACCAACAATTACTTAGCAATTAGTTTACAATTACCCTGCAATTTCCACCCCCCTTCGTAGATGGCCGTGGCTAGCCTGCAATACATTCACCATACATTTACAATACATTCACACTAGTCTCACATGGTCATACTATAACTAACCCAATTTCCTCTTGGTCTTTGGTTTCCTTCTCCTCTTGTAAGTCAAGTCCAGCACTATCCAATCTCTGGCTAACTTCACTCCTTTGATTTCACCCTTAGCTAGTAGACGCCTTATTTGACTGGTATCTAAACCTAATTTCTGTGCCGCTTCTTTAACACTATACATACTAATATAATACACGCATACAGGTATACAGTCAAGGGATTGATAGCAACACTCCCCTATTTCATTAGATATAGTATTCTCATAATAACGACAATGCTATATTGGGATAAATGGAGGGGTGTCATAAGTTTTCATGCAAACCAAGTAGATACAATAAATAAATAGGGGAACTTAATTGGGTGAGTCTAATTAATGTCCAGTTTAGGCATTCTTGCGATTTTGAAAGCTCTCCACACCATTAAGCCTACTACCACAAGAATGGCTAGTATTAGTATGGTAAATGGTGCTACACCGATATTACTTATCTTCTCTAAGGCTATTTCCACAGAGACATAGAGGAGATATAGCATCAAACTCTGAAGAAGCACTTTCAACAAGAAGAGGTAGCGGTTTAATATTACTCGCAGCTTTTCGGCTTGTGAGTCACTGAGGGATTCCTTCCATTTTTGGGGTAGATTAATAAGTGACTTTGGATTACTCGTAACAGCAAGCCAAATGTGGATAGTAGTTAGAAGGATATAGATGAAGGCACTCAAGCCAGGATAAAGAAAGAGCATGTTCTTACTTGCCCAATCCTCTGGGATGCCTTGACTGTTGTAATCAATTGGGATTCTTTCAGGAAGTGCTGAATAATTGCTAAGGGTTATATAGAGAATTACTACTAATAAGAGTAGGGGGAGAAGCTCAAATGTTGGTGGATAGCATTTGCTTAACTTTTGCCACATGAATTATGCACTACCAATCTTTGCAGACTTGGCACTCACCTTTGAATGTCTTTCTTGTTGCAAGAACTCTTAATACATCTATTAGTTCGTAGGGTTGCTCATTAACAATATCAAAGAAACCTTTACCCTTCAGCTCCTCTGGTAGCTCAGTTGTAAGATGTTGAACAAAGCAATCATAGAAGAACCATCTCTCGTATTTATGCTCAGCAAGAACGATATTTTCCTTTAACCGTTCTGAGAGTTGCTCTTTGGTTAGGTGGTAGTATTTACCAACTTTATTTTTTCTAGTTAGGATATACATGTCCTGGCCAGCCGTTCGTTAGTCTGCGACAATAATGTCACTCCCCAAACCCACAACTACATTACGCAAGCCACAAATATAGGGGTAACATTCTGACGTTCTGATAAAGCCGCTCAGCGCTTCTAGTATAGTTTGATACTATTCGCCTTCAGGCTGAGCAAGCCTCACCCTAACTGCCTATGGGCGATCATCACCACCATATGAGGCATTTACGCAAATCAAGCAGCGTAAGTATGATAAAAAGGGAGGCAACCCTTTTGGGGCACCCCTCCTTATTGTCTCAAGATGGTTAAGTAGCTTTCCCTTTCCTTTTAATTAGGAAGAAAATGAGCAATCCCACTGCTATCACCCCAGCTATGGTCCCACCAATGGCTGGCCAGTTGATTGGTGGTTTGGCTAGTGCTACCACGCTGAAACTACCACTCAATCTGTCCACGGCTACATTATAGTTGCCAGCCTCCTCTTTGCTCGTAGTGAAACTAATGTCCTGGCTGCTATCAGCAGCCACAGTTACGCTCTTCTGCGCTTCCTTCACTTCATTTATGGCAAGGACTACGGTATAGCTCCCTTCCTTGTCACCTGTATTAGTCACAGATACAGTGATAGTTACTGCCTCTTCGGGCTGAGCTTCTGCCGGCTGAACAGAGAGATTTGATACCGAGAAGGCGGCTGGTATCACTACAGTAAAACTAGCGCTCAAGCCATCCACAGCTACACTGTAGCTACCTGCCAGATCTTTTGCCGTAGTGAAGGTTATCTTTTCGCTGGCGCCAGCATCAAGGGTTATCTCCTTGGTTGCTTCCACCACGTCGTTTATCTTGAGCGTCACCTCATAGCTACCAGCGAGGTTACCGTTGTTGGTAACCAGGATGCTGATAGTGACCGTTTCCCCAATATTAGCCTCACTTGGAGATATGGAGAGGTCGCTGGTGCTGAAGGCAGCAGCTGGTGCTTCTCCCAGGGTGGTGAAGGTATGTTCGTCAGATACTACCAGATTACCATCACTGTCCATCGACATCGTCCTGTAACGATAGGTGGTACCCAGGGTCAGGTCAGTGAGGTGGACAAGGTGGTTGTAGGACAACGTTTCGTCTATAGGTGAGAACAGGCTCGGACTTGACCAGTATTCTACCTGGCTATTACTCTTCTCATTTGTCTTCCAGCCAATATCAGCATTGGTTTCGGTGATATTAGAGGCTGATATATCTAAGATTATGGGGGGTGTGGTGTCAAGTGGTAGTGGGGCAGTCCAAGGCACGATCACCTCTATTCCGCTGCTTGTCACTGTTACTAACGAAGTGATATCAGTTACAGTTATAGTCTGAGTGCCAACAGTGCACAGTCTGAACCGGTCGCCTATGAACGTGCGTACACCGGCATTACCCAGTACGAAGGTGTAATCTGCTGGGAGCGAGGCTACCGCTGACGATGACCAGGTTACGGTTCCAATATAGTCGTTTTTAACATTACCCCAAGCATCGAAGGCTGTCACCGTGATATTATTATCTGGCGAGTCGAAGGCTGCACAAGCGAGAATGGTGGCTGGTGTGCCACTGATGGTGAAGCTTGCCCAAGCCCCAGGGTTAACATCAAAGTTATTAGAGGTACCTATCTTACTCGAAGTATCACCAGTAAAGGTGATGCTTTGCCCAGTTTGGGCTACTGTCATCGCCATGCTCACCGTGGTTGTGCCATTAGTAGTGCTGGTTGAGATTGGCATTGCCCCGGCATCTGGCTTGCCAAAGCTAATGGTGATATTTTCAGCGGCATCGGAGCCAGCAGTGATGTCGTTATTATACTGATCCTGGGCTTGGATGGTGACATTAAATGCTGTGCCAGCTACCGTGGGTGAGCTGATGGCTGATACTACGTAGTGGTCGATTGCGCTTGCGCTTACCGGCACTGCTGTCACCAGGCTCACACTAAGCGCTAGTACCACGGCAAATAGAATAGATATAAACTTTCTCATATTATGAACTTCTTCCGTTCTTAAAGGTGAATTTTCTTTCATCATTTCTTACTGGCACAACCTCCTTTCTTTGGTATTTTGACCCTCCAATTTTACATTTATCTTCATAACCCTAGTCCCTGGCTCCCTGATGTTCTCCTGCTGTTGATGTCGGCTCCCAAGAATGGCCGGCTGAACTCGATACTTTTACTAGGTGTTCTAGATAAATCGAGTTAACTTGTTTGGTTTTTTCCTTCATGGCATCTACTTGAGCCTGAGTGAAGAGCCTCCAGCCTTGATAGTCCCTGTGTTCAACTTTAATGATTGTCCCTTTCTTACACCAGCTAAAGAGGGTGTTTCTGCTTATGCCAACCATGCGGCAGACCTCAGCAGTTCTGTAATAAGTTTGACCATCTATTGTTAAAGGCATGCTATATCTCCTGATGGTATGCCTTGGTATATTATAAGACAGGTTCCACACACGGTAAATCCATCATTAGTAGCATTTAGGGGCATACTTTCGTACTGGGATTATGTTTGAAGTCACCATTGTCATCACATCCTGGGTGCTCCTCTAGTTCCATGTAGTAAACGAATACCCATCAACTTCAAGATTAAGGCATTAATTACTGCATTGCAACTAAACAAAACGCTAAAACGTGTAATCTAGGCAGATTGTTCAATCCCTCTAAAAAGGTCCGCCGCATATCACGCCTGATACCCAAGCATGAAACCGCGAGGTAAAAAAAGGAAGGTATTGATTGAGCAGTGGAAAAGGAAGTACAATCAGGTACATCCTCATAGCTCGTTAAGCTACTGGTCACCTGTTCTAGAGGCTATTATGCCGGTAACTCTAACTTAAAAGGTGGTATCCTTTATGGAGGCAGGTCATACCCCGATAAAAATACCAATATAGGAAAGGAGATTATATAGCATGGATGAACGACATCACAACGGAATTGCTATTGAAACTAAAGGGTTAGTGAAACAGTATAGTGAAGAAGTACTGGCTGTAGATAGGGTTGACCTATCCATCCCATCTAATATCATCTATGCACTGATGGGCCCCAATGGTGCTGGTAAAACAACGACAGTTTCCATGTTAACAACGCTAATTGAACCCACTAATGGTTCAGCAAAGGTACTCGGGTTTGATGTGATGCGTCAAGCGGGTGAAGTCCGCCGTCGCATCGGGGTAACGTTTCAGGAGATGGTGCTGGAAGCGGACCTTACGGGCCGCCAGGTACTCGACTATCATGGGCGACTGTACCATCAAAGGGTAAAACAACGTCAGGACAGAATAGATGAATTGCTGACCTTGGTTGAATTGCAGGAAGCAGCGAACCGAAGAGTCCATACTTACTCAGGGGGCATGAAGCGTCGTCTAGAGCTTGCGCGTGGGATGATGACCAATCCCGAGGTGCTGTTTCTCGATGAACCTACAACAGGGCTTGACCACCAAAACAGGGCCAATATTTGGGATTACATCAGAAACCTTAAGGAAAAAAGAGGACTAACTCTAATGTTAACCACCCATTATATGGATGAAGCTGAGACATTAGCTGACCAGGTAGGGATCATTGACCACGGGCGTATTGTAGTAGAGGGAACGCCTCGCGAATTAATCGACCAGATGGGAGCTGACACGATTAGTATTTTAGGCCAAGGTGATAGCAGCAGCTTTATAAAAGAAGTTGAGGCTTTAACTTTTGTACAGACCTTAACAATGGCAGATGGGTTCATTCAGATTGGTGTAGACTCGGGTAATCGCCGTTTGGTCGAGATAGTCTCTTTGGCAAACAGAAGCAGCTTCACAATTGAGGATATCTCGGTAGCCAAGCCCAGCCTAGGGGATGTGTTCCTGAAATACACAGGTCGTCAGCTAAGAGATACCTAGTGGTAAATTACTGCTTATCTTGCTCAAAGAAGGAGAGGATAAAATGAGTGCAGCCTTAACACTTTGGCGTAAGCATATGATGAAGCTCATCGTGCATAAAGAAGAAGCTTTTGGAACTCTGTTTCAGCCTATTCTATGGGTAGTGCTGTTCGGCACGGGTATGAAGAGTGTCATCGGAGCAGCAATGCCAGGCGGAGATAATTTCTACATTTCCTTTATGGTGCCGGGTATCATTGCGCTGACTGCTATGTCTGGAGCTATTGAAGGCGGCTTAGTATTTCTTCAAGAGCGACTCTTGGGCATTATGAAAGAGTACCTTGTAGCTCCCATTCCTCGTGTGAGCATTCTGATGGGGAACGCTATGAGTACCGTGACTAAGAGTCTATTACAGGCCATCGTTATTTTCATTATAGGAGTTTTAATGGGTGCTCAAATTGACCTTCTTCCGCTAGGCTGGCTTATCGGACTAGTGCTGATCACTGGCTTTGGATTAGGATTTGCCGGTATTGGACTGTCTGTTGCCTCTAGGGCCAGTAGCATTGGTGGGTATCACATGTTGATTTTCATGCTCACACTGCCACTTCTGTTTGTAAGTAACGCACTCTATCCTTTAGCATCTTTACCAACGTGGATGAGGATTCTTGCGCAAATAAATCCTCTAAGCTACGTCGTTGATGGTCTACGACAGACAATTCTTCAAGGTAGTGCGACCTTAGTAGATGGCGAATCACTGGCTTTATGGCTTTGTTTCGTAGTCGTAATAGCATTTGCGACCTTTGGTACTCTGCTAGCATATGTATCATTCAGGAAATCAATTAGGTAAGTAGGAGGTAACTAGAGGACATACTACTTCTCACCAACAGAGTGGTACACAATTCATCGTAAATGTTAACTATAAAAAGGAAC
>DUER01000128.1 GCA_011192075.1 Dehalococcoidia bacterium
AGCAACCGAGCGATGTCACCAGAGGGATTGAGATGGCTCAACGTATTGAGGGGCTAAAAGGAGCAGTAATAATCGCCGACAGCAATATGGGTCTCTGGGGTGAGGTAAAACTCCGCCAGATATCCCTGCAAGATCAGAACAAAACTGGATGAGAAGGTTTAAGGAAGGCAAAAAATGACAAAACGACGGGTAACAATTACTTTTCCCAAGGAACTACTTTCTGAGCCCATTATCTATACTATCAGCCAGCAATTCAACCTGGTAACCAATATCTATCAGGCTGATGTAGATTTAGCACAAGACAAGAGCCGGATCACACTGGAGATTGAGGGAAGAAACAAAGACATTGAAGCCGGCATAACCTGGGTTATCTCTAAGGGAGCACGAGTTGACGCGGTTGGTGATTAGCCCACCAGGATTTAGCCATCACCACTTCTGCTCAAACCAACCGCCCGTTAAGCCTTAGGTACCGGTTTGACCGAGCCCGCTGCTTCACCAGCCTTGGTGATTCCGTACTTCACCAGAGGGGGGGAGACAATCTCACTGATGATAACCGATGCCAGAACCGCATTCAACAGTACATCGCCCAGAACAGGAAAATCAGGAAAGGCACTCTGCGCCAGGAGAGCTAGACCGATAGCGACCCCGGCCTGGGGCAGCAAAGCGAAACCAAGATATTTTTTCACCGCCTCTGGCGCATGAGCGATTTTGGCACCGATCCTTGCCCCGTAGTACTTACCGGCAAACCTGACGGCAAATAGCGACACCGCCAGAATACCAGTCGTTTTCATGACGCCTAAATCGAAATGCATCCCCGCCAGTACAAAGAACATAGTAAAGACTACGTCTTCAATACTTTCTGTTACGGGAAACGGCTCGTCTTTCCTGCCCCTGTTTGCCACGACAAAGCCAACGGCCATATTCGCCATAATCAATGACCCGCCCAGAAGATTGGTGACGCCGATACAAGTGACAATCACCCCTAAAACCACGACCAAGACCAACTTGCGGGTTTTTACCAGCTTAGCGATATTGATTAAGGCAAAGCCGAAGGCAGCACCTATTCCTACCGACTCGAGTATATGCAGGAAAGGAACCGTCAGCATTTGATAAAAGGAGACACCCCCCACCCCACTGACCAGGGGTTGGGCCACCCCCACAGCGATGGCAAAGGCGATAACGGCGATGGCATCATCAAGCGCCACCACTGCCAGCAAAGTCGTCGTCAAGGGACCCCTCGCCCTAAGCTCATGAAGGATAGCCAAGGTTAATGCCGGGGCGGTAGCCGATGCTATGGCACCGATGATAAAAGCCATCGGGAAATAGAACTGAAAGAAGGTCGCACCAGGAATGGCTAAGACGAGTGGAGACAGAAAGGCCAGTACCAAAGTAACAATAAGCCAAGTACCTAAACTCTGAAAAGGGGTTATCCAGGCAATACTTCTACCCAGCTTGCGCAGAGACTCTAGCCGAAGACTGCTGCCGATTGCATAAGCAATAATACCTAAAGCAACATTGGTGATTATATCCAGGCTATCTACAGTGGCTTTCGATAAGAAATCCAGTCCCAGGGAACCCAACACGGAAGGGCTCAACAAGATACCAACGACAATATAGCCGGTGACTCTGGGAAATCTAAGCTTCCTCATCACCACCCCTCCCAGAAAACCAGCGATTATCATTACCCCTATTACTAATGCAATATCCATCGTCACAAAGAGTACACTCTCTAGCTCTACTTTACTTCAGTTCTACACAGGCTCCATACAAATTCAGGCTACAATAGCTCAATCAGTTTCCGCCACTCCAAATCGCCCCTTCTGAGATTTCCGGTAGACAGGTAATAGCCCGGCTGCAGTTCCTGCGCCGGGATGCCAGGTTGAACTCCACCCTCAAGCAGCTCGCTAAGCCAGGTATATCCGACGATTTCTACCTGGATAGGCTCAAGCTGAGGAATTAGCACTTCTTCTGCTGCAATACCAAAATCTGCCTCAAGGTACTCAAAACGAGGGAGGCTCGTCTCTTCTCTTCTAATGCCAAGCCTTAACCGTGAACTCTCCCCCAGGACCCGAAACAGGTGGTCAGGGGGCAGCTCTACACGCACCATCACGTATACATCAATCAAGTGATGGTGCCGCCGATGCTCCACCTCAGACTCAGGAACGACAAGCCGAGAATTACCCGCCTCAATTGTCTTAACAGTAAGCCTCAGCCTTTCCGGCGGATTATATACACTAAGCCATTTCCCCGGCAAAGCAATCTCCTTAACCTCCTGACTGACGACTTCTTCGTGAAACTCAAACTCAAACTTGATGAAGATTTTGAAATTCTTATCCATAAATTTTTGAAAGGCAGTTTCACCCAGCTTCTGCAACATAAAGCTATCAACGACTTTGGCAAGCTCCGAGGAGTTACTGGTGGCGCAGCCAGCTACCGAACAGTATTTGTAGAGGCTCCCCACGGCAAAATGCAGGCATTTCATATAGTCCCTCATATCAAGAGCGAACAGGTTTCTCTCACTCCTCCATCTGTCCAATTCTTCTTGTGAGAACACAACACTGTCCCCCCTGCGCGTCTCCGCCAACTCGCCCGCTTCTACATAACTATTCAGGTAAGTTGCGCTGGGTAACTCCAAATAGGCACGGGCTTCTTCAACAGTCAACCACTGTGTCATCTCCCTACCTCCTTAACTGAGAATCCAATCCACACCACCGGTTATAACCCTGTGCCCAGTAAGGACACGATACAAAGCATTAAACCTGTGCGCTACTAATATGCAGGAGCTTTTCTCGGCCGAAATTAGAATTAAC
>DUER01000129.1 GCA_011192075.1 Dehalococcoidia bacterium
CCGGGCCCGGGATGATATACGGTTGTTTCTTCTTATATTTGAATTCCCGATCAACACCTCCTTTCCGAGCTTTTAGTCCACTCTGTTTACCGGCTCAACTGTTTGCAATAAGACGAGCTATAAATGTTAAGAAGTTGTTAAGATTCAGTATATTCTAGAAGGAGCGGCCTGTCAAGTCCTATTAGAATCTTCTAAAACTTCTATAAACGCCTGCAGGTCATTGTCAGTGAAGTATGCCAATCTCATACCCACCCACGAAATTGCCGGGGCTGACCAAACCCAGCCGCGTAGAAATACAGCACAAGTCTTGACAAACTTAACAAAGTAAAGATATTATGTTGTTGAGGTTTCTTATGGTGTAGTTGCAGGATCTGTTTTGCTCATTGTCTGCTGAGATGTCTATTATGCAGGTGAGACCGATGAATCAGGCAACATGTATAAACATCCGGAATTGAGTAACGGAGAATCAGAATTAAAAAGCATTTTACTAAGAGTTTTTGACATATTTTTAACTTAGAAGATTTAAACATAGAAGGAAGGTGGTAACAGCTTAGTTTTTCTAAAGTGGGCGTACGTCTAGTTTTCCATATTCTATAGTTATAGTTTTATGCGACCACGCTTTCTAAGAAGAACGTGCCTGTTAACAAAGTTGAAGGTGAGCGTGAAGCGAATACAGGCTCCCATTATAGCTGGGCTTTTGCTATTTACGCTGATATTACCTCAATTTGTTCTGGCGCAGCCAGTGATATCAGACGTTGATGCAGTGGATATCACCGCCACTACCGCCGCCATCACCTGGATTACCAGTGAGAATGCTACTAGTGAGGTGCAATACGGCACTACCACCGTGCTGGGTAACACTGAATCTGACAGCAGCATGGTCCTAGACCATTATGTACCCCTCACAGGCTTGGACCCGGACACACTGTACTACTATGCGGTCTGGGCGGACGGCGTAAGGAGTCCAGCTGATAATGATGAATATCACTCTTTCACAACAACTAAGCTACCGGAGGAGTATTCCATTACCCTTGACCATGCTTGTGGA
The DNA here is from genome assembly GCA_011192075.1 of Dehalococcoidia bacterium. Taxonomy (GTDB): domain Bacteria; phylum Chloroflexota; class Dehalococcoidia; order Dehalococcoidales; family S120; genus S120. Next base: position 1,049 of record DUER01000129.1, read on the forward strand.
GTATGCGGAGAACTGGTCGAAGCAGGGATCTGCGGCGAGATAATTGAAGTAACAGCGATTGTGGGAGCAGCCGGCACCTACCATATCTGCTGGGATTCTCGTACAGAAGCGAGTGTTGTGGAGACATTCACGGCAACTGCAGCTGGAATCTACACCGTCACGTTCTTTATGCCCGAGGATACGAAGGGTAGTCATAACGTTTATCTGGTTAACAACACATATGCCGACCCGGCGACCAATACTTTTGCCACTTTTGAAGTGCTCCCTTCGGTAAAGACTGACCTCCGCGAGGGGCCAGTAGGCACGGAAGTGACTATCGACGGCTATGGTTTTAGCAACGGACAGGACATCCGGGTTTCCCTATACCAGGGCGGGGCAAAGAAGGGAGTAGATAAGACGGCTGACGCTAATAGCCAAGGTAGCTGGACGGTGCTTTACACAATCCCGGATACCCCAGCCGGTGGCTATATCCTCAAGATCGAGGGCGAAGAAGGCACGATATGGGTCGGTTGGGTCAATAAGGATTTTGAGGTAACGCCGCAGATTACTACCAGTACAGATGCAGGAACGGTGGGACAAACGATTGAGATAAGTGGTACGGGCTTTGCCAGCGAAGAAGAGGATGTCGAGATTACCTTCGATGGGGAGGTAGTGCAGACAAACAGCCCTATTGTTGCCGATGATAGTGGCTCCTGGGAGGCCATGATCCGTGTTCCTTCTCTCCAGCGCGGAACCTATACTGTCGATGCCTCGGGAGAGTCGACCAGGGCTCGCGATGTCCCTGACATTGAGTTCATCGTGGGCGCTGGAGTATGGGTTGAGCCGGGTCTGGCTTACGTGGGTGACGCTATTACCGTCACCGGTGGTGGTTTTGCACCCGAAGAGACGGGCGTCAGGGTTACCTTCGCTGGAACGGTTGTGGCTACCAACATCCCCGTTGATAGTAATGGCTCTTGGACATCCTCCTTTGACTTACAGGCCAGTACATACGGCAGCCACACTGTATCGGCTTCCGGTGATACAACGTCGTCCGTGACGACCACGCTCAACACTCAAGCCCAAATAACAGAACTCAGCCCGGCTGAAGGGTCTCCCGGTGACTCCATTACGCTCGAGGGTAATGGTTTCAACAGCAGTCAGGCTTTAACGGTCACTATTGGCGGCATTGCCGCTTCAGGGAATCTACAGACTCAATCCAACGGCAATTTCAACATTAGTTTCCGGGTACCGAGGGGAAGCCCTGAGGGCGAACAGACCCTCGTGGTGACCGACGAGGGCGGGGCAACCGATTCAATTGACTTCACAGTAACGGAGAAAATCTTATCAACAACACCGCTGCCCATCTCGCCCCAAGACAATACACTAAGGTCAGGGGAGGTGACTTTCAACTGGCAGGGAGAGACAGGTAGCACAACTTATACTTACACCATTGAGGTAAACACAACTGCCAGTTCCGGAAACATCTGGTCTAAATCAGGCATTGCAGAAAGCAGCTACACGCTGACTGAGGGCGAGACCTTACCCAAGAATAACTATTACTGGCGGGTAAAGATAGTAGATGATTATGGCAACGAAGGTCCCTGGTCGGATTATGTTGAGTTCAGGGTATCACCGATCCCAACCTGGGTATGGGTCGTAATAGGACTGGTAGTGCTGGTCGTACTCATGGTCGTAGCCTATCGAGAAACGAAATTCAGGGTGGCAGAATAAGTTCAAGCCGCAGAAATTCTCCCGGTTATGCGGTAAGGTCGGCAGCGGGGAAGATTGTTAGGTTGGATGTGAGCGTGAAGTTCATTGTGGGCAAGCGCACAGCATGGTATGAGACTCTTTGGAAGGAGCAGCATGATGTTAGGCGGGCCCACCAATGAGTGTGGTGTAGTATGATAGGCTTCTTGTTGCTCGCGCCAATGATGTTTCTGGCTGCGGGTATGAGTATGTTCGCAGCTCTGGCAGCTATAATTGCTATGTGTCTCAGTTTGGTCATGGGTATGATGACGAGTGCTGTGACGATTTGCTCCACAGCCTTATTGGGTGCTTTGATATTTATTCTCTCATGAGTCCGGGTCAAAACACGGATGAGTTGTGCTCAAGAACATCAAAGTGAAATTTTCTCAGTACGCGGAGGAGATTAGGACGATATGAGCTGCTTAGTGCTCTTATTGCTCACCGCGGTTATTACCTACTTCGGTGCCACCATAGCCTTTTTCCTGGCTGTCGGGGCAGTTCCTCTGGCTGTTCTATGTCTGGTGCTGATACCGCTAGCACTTCTATTCACATGGCGCATCATCTATCCCTGGCTGGTGCGTATGGGGAGATGGTCAGCTCAATTCAGAAACATCGTCTTTCTCGCCATTATACTAACGGCCCTAGGTATAGGTCTGGGTTATATTCTTGATGTCCCCAGAGTCACAATACCGTTAATAGGGATAGAGGTACCACTCACACTCATAGTCTTTGGATTGCTCTTCCTCTTCCTGCTCATACTGGGGCTAGTGGTATGGCTGGTAAGGATATGGCGCCGCGGTTGGCCTACGGTGAGAGACTTATTCTGGGACATTCATTTTCGTACTGTTTCCCTGTTCTGGAAAATACTGGTGGGAATTCCCCTAGGTATAACCTGGTTCCTCTACCACCCCCCACTACGCTGGTTTGTAGCCGCGTTAATTTTTTACCTCAGGGGGACCTCAGCCGCAGCAGCCTGGCTCTTATACAACCCGCCATTAAGTGGTATAGCATTTGCCATCGTTGTAGTTACCAGGTTTATCGGTCGGGTCGTGGCTTTTCTGATATACAACCCACCGATATGCTGGGTTGTAGAGTTCGGTATTTTCTTCCTCAGACTGATAGCCCGCATCTCGAGCAGCATAGTTTATCACATTTGGTCGTGGTGGCCTCTCACTGGCGTCAAAGGGACACTGAGGAAAGGTCTAAACACTGAAAGTAAGTCCTATCAAG
>DUER01000013.1 GCA_011192075.1 Dehalococcoidia bacterium
CGTACCTTTCTGGTCAAAGGGAGCAAATCCTACTTCCAGGTGGGTGGCGCCATTGTCTATGATTCCGATCCTGAGGCCGAGTATCAGGAAACGCTGGATAAGGCAAGGGCGCTGATTGACGCCCTCAATACAGCAGCAACTTGAGGTGACTAAAGCCGGATATGGTTATAGTAATTGACAACTACGATTCATTTGTTTATAACCTCGCCCAGTACCTGGGTGAACTGGGATGGGAGCCGCTGGTCTACCGCAATGACCAGATAACCCCGGAACAAATCGAGAGCCTGAACCCATCCCACATTATCATCTCCCCGGGACCCGGTACCCCACTCGAGACAGGCATCTCTAACGACGTTATCCGCCACTTCGCCGGTAGTATCCCCATCCTCGGCGTCTGTCTAGGCCACCAGTGCGTTGGCTATGTCTATGGTGGTCAGGTTGTCCATGCCCCTGTTCCCACCCATGGCAAGAGTTCCCTCGTCTATCATGACGGCAGGACGATATACCAGGGCCTGCCCAGGCCCTTCGAGGCAGGCCGTTACCATTCCCTGGTAATAAAAGAGGCTACCCTCCCTGCGGCGTTAGAACTGACCGCAATGACCGGTGACGGGGTAGTGATGGGCGTCCGGCACAAAGAATATGTCGTCGAGGGGGTACAGTTCCACCCGGAGTCAATAATGACCGATGTCGGCCACGATATACTGAAGAATTTCCTCGGCTTTTCACAGCCGAGCTGGGCTAAGGAGCAGGTTGGTGAGTGAGATTGTCTATCTGAATGGTTCCCTGATACCCCGCAGCCAGGCTAAGGTATCCGCTCTGGACTATGGTTTTCTCTACGGCTTTGGCCTCTTTGAGACCATGCGCGCCTATGAGGGTCAGGTATTTCGTCTGGAGAGCCACTTAAGCCGCCTGGTGCGTTCCGCCGAACTACTGGGGCTGCCAGTTAGAGTGCCGGAGCTGAAAGATGCGGTAAGGGACACCATCAAGGCTAACCGGCTTAGCGACGCCCGTATCCGCATCACTATCTCCGCCGGCGAGGGAGAGATGCCCCCTGACCCCGCGACATGCCAGAAGCCCACGGTGCTGGTACTGGCGGAACGCTATCAGCCCTACCCCGAAGAGGTCTACCAGAGGGGTTTCCGAGCGGTTATCTCGTCCATCCGCCGCAATAGCCAGTCGCCCCTCTCCAGGATAAAATCAGCCAATTACCTAGAAAGCATCCTCGCCAGGCAGCAGGCTAGAGAAACGGGGGTTGACGAAGCCGTCTGCCTCAATGACAAGGGGCTTCTGGCCGAGGCCAGTATGAGCAACATCTTTCTGGTAAGCGACGGTATACTGAGAACGCCAGGGGAAGAGAGTGGCATTCTTCCCGGAATTACCCGAGGAGTGATTCTGGAGCTGGCCCTTAAGCTGGGTATCAAGGCGCTCGAAGAGGACATCAGGCCGAGTGAACTTTTCCAGGCCCAGGAAGTCTTTCTGACCAACTCGCTTATTGAGGTGATGCCCCTTACCGAGATAGAAGGAAAGCCCATTGCCCCGGGGAGACCGGGGGCTCTCAGCAGGAGACTCCTTGCGGCATACCGAAAACTGGCACTCACCGGTTGAATAAAGAAAGGATTAAAGCTTCATAGGCATTGAACCATATTTGTCTATCAGCTCTACTATTCTTCCTACTCGCTCAATTCGACCATCGAAGGGCAGATTATCCCCCATGCCAATGATGAAATTATAGCCGGGTGCTATCTGTTTAAAGAGATCGATGACATAAGTGTCAAATTCCTGATCAGTGTATTGGGGTTCGAATAGCACTGCGGGTATTCCTCCCCAAACAGTTACCTTGTCGCCCCAAGCCTTTCTTAACTCACCAGTGGTGACTGAAGTCATGGGCATAGGCGTCCACGCCTCAGCAACATCGACACCGGTCTCTAAGAAAAGTGGTATTAATCGCCTCATCTCGCCGTCGCTATGAACTTGGGTTACCTTACCCTTGGAATGAAGATAATCTGATGCCTCTCGTAGCCAAGGCGAAAAGTACTTTGCAAATACTGGCGTATGAAATTCGTCACTCCAATTAGCACATAGCATTGGTATTTCCACGGATGACTCACCCAATATCTCCAATTTCTTTTTGGCCACTTCCTTCTGTAGCTCGTAGAGCTGCCCTACCTGAACAGGATGATCATGCAGTTCATAGAAGAACCTCTCATAGCCGAGCCAGTAGCGCATGATCTGCTGCATAGGTGAGTACATATCCATACCTGTTATCACTATCCCATCCTCGCCAACCATTTTCTCCTTTTGCTGGTACTCGCTGAGATCTGGAACAACCCTAGTATTCTGAAAGATGTACTCAATGACCGGGTAATCTTCCTTACTTTTGAACGGGTGGTCAACTTCATAAACAATCCAGCTACCTTCTTCGGGTCTGAAGACTGTCTTCAAGCTAACGGCGCCTACTGGTGTCCTCCACTCCGTTATTGTGTAGGGAGGATCTTCCCGGGTGACAACCTCGAGATTGTCGTACTCTAATTTCCAGATACGCATGTGGCGAACCTGTACCCCAGCACCTTGATCACGCAGGATGTCGACCATGTTCCAGCCCTCATATTTCTCAGGTAGGGTACCATGCGCGCAATGGTAGTTGTACCATACGTCAATACGAGCCCCAAAGGGTAGTTTATCTACAGCTTGCCTGTGCGCTGCAGCTAGAATCCTGGCTTTGTGAGACATTGCCAATGTCTTATAACTCCTCCTTTCTTCTCTATGCAACAGCAGCTCTTACCTGCCTACCAGCCTGTTGCACAGCTCAATAGCAGAACCACCATTAGAGCAATATCCATCAGCCCCTATTTGGTCAGCGAAATGCTGTGTCACTGGAGCACCTCCTACGATTACCTTTACTTGGCGACGAATGTTCGCTGATTCGAGGGCTTGTATGGTAGCTTCCATGGCTGGCATAGTAGTCGTTATCAGGGCTGACATGCCTAGTATATCTGGCTTGTGTTCCATCACGGCAGTCACGAATCTCTTAGGATAAACGTCGGTTCCCAGATCTAAGACATCGAAGCCGACACCACCCAAAAGCATACCCACCAAGTTCTTGCCAATATCGTGCAGATCGCCAACAACGGTCCCAATCACTACTTTCCCAGCAGTGATCATGTCCGAATCTGAGACTAAAGGTCGTATTATGTCTAGAGACCTAGTCACTGTCCGAGCCGCGAGTAACATTTCGGGTATAAAGAATTCTCCCGAACTAAACTTCTCTCCTACTGTAACCAAACCAGCCTGCAATCCCAAAGTCACAATGTCAGCCGGGTCCGCATGTTGTTCGATAGCTTCCTTTACTAGTTGTGCCGTTCTTTCGTCATCACCATCTATAACTGCCTTTTTCAATGCTGAATAGTCAATCATTTGGACTCCCTATTTTCTCAATAATCATTCTTTACAAAACATCAAGCTCTGTTAATCTCTTACCATGGTTTGGACTGCACCCCTATGATTGGACAGATATGGTTAGGAGAGTCTGACCGTGATGGAGGTGCCCTTGGTAATTGTATCACCTTTCAAGCTAGAGTCAATGGCAGAATACTGGCACTCACCTGTTGAATTTAATCAAGAAACATGATACAGCTAGTGGTTTTGTCTCTACTGTGCTTTAATCTATGGTGTGGGAAGGCAAGAGGGCAATATCGACCCCGCTGTTAACACTAAATTGCAGATGGATACGAATGGAGCTGTGTGTTCTGAAAATAAGAATCAGTCGTTTTAGACCCCTGGTAAATTGTATTTCTATATTTTTAGTATTCACTATCTTCTCCATAGGTGGCTATTGTGCTAGATTTGTCTTTGGTTGTGGTATGTTAATACTTAGATTTCATTCATGGAGGTAAGAGCGTGCAAATCATATATTATCTCATAGGTAGTATTGCATGGCTGATTGTGTTATGGACTGGCAGTACATTATTGGAAGCAACTGGCATGCAGCGAGCCATGGCACGTTTTCAAGCCATATCCGCGCTGACTGCTACAGGCTTTACGACAAGCAAAGCAGAGTCGGTAGTCAATGATCCTAGACGTAGGCACATAATTACGGTCCTAATAATCATTGGCTCAATTGGAATTGTTGGCCTAATCGTATCGCTGTTATTGTTTGTGCAAAGGGGAACGACAGTA
>DUER01000130.1 GCA_011192075.1 Dehalococcoidia bacterium
CAAAGATTGAGCCACTGCAGAATAGGTGATGGGGCTGGTGGATGTTGATGAGTATTTGTACCTACTTCTTCTTTATTGTATACCTGATAATAGTCTTGACGACTTTGGAGTCGGGGCTGGTGAGGTATTCTTCCTCGTGAACACCGGCTATCTCGCAGCCACTTTCTTCAATAAACTTGTGTAGTCGCTCAACTGTAGGTCCCTCCTGGTCGTAAGGTCCCAGGTGAAGAATCTGGGCTACGGTGCCGTATTCCCAGGTCTCAATCTTGACCTCAGTGCCGGGGACTTTCTGGGGTACCGAGTCACTGTCTTCAGGAATAGGCAAACCGATAATGTGAGTCCATTCCTCCATAGGCACTAGATGGGCATCAGGATAGCGGACACAGAGTCCACTGACCTTGAAGGTAGGAAGTCCCTTCTTCTTGAGGTCAAACTTCAGAGTATAAACCGAACCGTAGAGAGCCGGCATGAATTCAGGGAAGACCTTATCCGGGACGCCCTTGCCACGGACTACCGCCATCTTTTGTGATGGCATTTCCATGATTTGGGGCTCTGTCTTGGATGATTTTACTGGCGTCATTTGATTACCTCCCAATGCCAGATTGTTTAGCCTTCAGCGCTCTTCTTATTACCCGAATCCATACCCATACTATGGTCAACTCTAGCTGGTAGAAACCTTTCAGCAGCGATATGGTAAACATAAAACCCAGGGTCTTTTCTTTATCCCTACTCCCACCTTTATAAGAGATACGCAGATATGGCCGTGGGAAGGGTAAAAGACAATAGCGGCTCATATTTGCCGAAATTACCGATGATAATGGAACTTCAAAGTTCCTTTTGTGAAGAGTTAGAGTAAAATCTATTTGCTTGCTGGTATTCCCTGCTTCTAATAATTTTCGCCAGATTTCAATTTGCCTTGAAGAGAGTTCCACTTGGTTCAGGAAGACAAGGCGCTCGTTTGTCAAAATGAGGTTGCCAACACCTATTATCTGTTGTCCCTTCATCCAACGAGTAAACTTAGGATATTCTTTTAAAACAACTTCCTTATATTCATTCTCCATTTGTTTTAGCCCTATCTAAAAACTTCCTTTTTATTTTACTCTTCTCATCCTGGCTCAGTCCTCTGCCCCTGTATCAGCTTCTCGCCGTATTGGAGCAGAATCTTAGCTCGTTCTGGAGGTACCTTCTTTGATTCTAGGTAGGCTTTTAGAGCCTCACGAGGGGTTATCTCTTCGGCTGTCCACTTCCCCAGTCTCAAGCGTGTCTCTCGCCTTATATCCTTGGCAATGGCAAAATAGTGAGCTTCAGCTAAGACACTCCCAATGTCGTTATCCCTAAGCAGGCCTTCATGCTCCGCTGGTAGGCTAATGTTCAGCCTAATTATGGCATCGCTAATGTTCTTACTCTGTTCAGCAATAGCCTTGAGCACGGTTAATGTCGGGTCAGTGTCCTGCGAGTCAACACCAATGTTAACGGTGAGAAAGCGGCGACCGGTCACCGGGTGGAAATCAAAGGAAACCTGCCTTTTACCTGTTTCTTTACCTGGCTCAATCTCTACTACATAGAACCCTTTTTCATCCTCTTCTTCGCTGAAATCCAGCCGCTCCAGGCTACCGGCATAAACGACCGGGGGATTCTGTGACAGAACCTGATGCTTGTGAATATGCCCCAAGGCAATATATTCAAAGGCGGGGTTTGCAACGTTACTTACCAGTAATACGTGCTCTTGCCCTATAGTCATTAACCTCTCTGATCCTACCTGCGCCCCGGAGACCCAGACATGGGCGGCTAGTATAGACGGCAGTCTGGGGTCAAGTTTTGAGCTACAGTCAGCAATAATATTAGTTAATACCTGCTGCAACCCCTGGTTAATCTGCTCAAAATCAAGATTTTTGGTCTCTTCCTTGCTTAGCAGGGCGCTGCGTCTCAGCCAGGGCAAGGAAATTATCTGGATAGTGCCACTGCTGGTCGGAATACGGTAGATATCGGGGCGGTTGGAAACATAGACATTTTGCACTGCCAAAGTATCAAAGATTTCAGTGGTGGTCGCCCGACCTATGCTGTTAGGCAAGTCGTGGTTGCCGATAAGGAGGAAGATGGGAATATTACTTGAGGACAGGCGTCTAATACGCCTAGCAAATTCTCGTTGCTGTGTCTGGCTCGGCTCTCGACTCTTATAGGCATCACCGCAGAAGAGAACCAGGTCTACCTTATTTTCCAGGGCATAATCTACCACCTGGTCAAGAGCCGATAGGAAGTCAAGGAGGCGAGTGGATAGCCCGGTAGCCGGGTCAATACGTCCATAACTTTCAACGCCAAGGTGCAGGTCGGCAAAGTGGAGGATTTTCAACCTCACCCCCTTTAGTTTTTATGAGGCGATTCTTTCGACCCTTTCTTTTTTACTTTGCTATCCATTTTTATTGACATAACGCGAAAAACAATTCAAAGCTAACCAAATACGAATTGTTTCCCAAATATTTTTATCGTATTTTGTCCTCCTGAGTTTCAAAGCTAGATTAACCACTTGCTGTCCCTAGTGGCTGGGTATCAAAGCGTTCGCCGCTTAATTTTGCTTGCAATACTGTTGCCAACTGGTTGATGGGGACTCGTATCTGGTTCATACTGTCGCGTTCCCGGATAGTGACCTGCTTATCTTCAAGCGATTGGAAGTCAATGGTAATACAGAAGGGAGTGCCAATCTCATCCTGGCGCCGGTAACGGCGACCAATACTCTGGGCATCGTCATAGCCTACCATCCAGCATTGGCGCAGGTCAGCATATATCTCTTTAGCTAGTTTAACTAGATTCTCTCGTCTACTTAAGGGTAATACGGCTACCTTGATGGGAGCTAAGCTGGGGTGGAGGCGGAGCAGCACCCTAATTTTTTCCTTGTCTGGTTCCTCAGCATAGGCATCGCAGAGGAAAGCCAGTGCCGAGCGGTCAACACCGGCTGATGGCTCTATAATATAAGGGAAAAAGTGTTCCTTGGTCTCTTCATCAAAGTAGTCCAGGCTCTTGCCACTATATTTGGCATGTTGAACCAGGTCAAAGTCACTGCGATTGGCAATGCCTTCTAGCTCAGACCAGCCCATCGGGAACAGATAGTCAATGTCATAGCACGCTCGAGCGTAGTGAGCCAGTTCGCCCTTGGTGTGTTGGCGTAGCCGGAGGTTTTCCTTTTTTATCCCCAATTTCAGATACCAGTTAAGACGCTCTTGGAGCCAATACTTAAACCATTCTTCATCGGTTCCGGGCTTGCTAAAGAACTCAATCTCCATCTGCTCAAATTCGCGACTTCGGAAGATAAAGTTACCGGTGGTAATCTCATTTCGGAAAACTTTACCTATCTGAGCAATGCCCAAGGGTAACCTCTTTCTGGTGGTATTAAGCACATTCTGGAAGTTAACGAATATACCCTGTGCTGTCTCGGGGCGTAGGTAAATTAGATTAGCCTCCTCCTCAATCGGTCCCATAAAAGTCTTGAACATCAAATTAAACTGGTGGGGCTCAGTTAATTCACCTCCGCAAGATGGGCAATTATTGCCCTGTAATTCGTCAACGCGCCATCTCAGATGGCAATTCTTACACTCTACCAAGGGGTCAGTAAAGCTCTCAAGGTGGCCACTAGCTACCCAGGTGTGGGGGTGCATCAGGATACTAGTATCAAGGCCTACTATATCATCGCGCTCCTGAACCACAGCTCGCCACCAAGCTTCCTTGATATTCATTTTTAGCTCCACGCCTAGGGGTCCGTAATCCCAGCAACTGGATAACCCCCCATAAATCTCGCTGCTAGGGAAAATGAAACCACGCCGCCGACATAGCGAGACAATCTTCTCCATATCAACCTTAGCTGGTACTTCTTCGGTCACTGCTGTTGCTCCTTACGCTTCTTACCGGGTGGTGCTATCGGGTAGCTCCCCAAGCCTGCCGCATAACTCGAATAAAGAACACGCTTAAAATAATAGCCCCCAATCCCATGATAATCAGGGCGAATACCCATAACGGCATAATATGCGTCTGGTAAGAATTGTAACTGAAAATATCGGCTAGTGCAAAGCAGAGGATAATTTGGGGCAGCGCCACCAGATTGCCCATTAGTGATAGTATTCTTTCTGGTTTTATCTGGTTACTATCGGTTTGCCTGGATAGGATACCCAGCTTGGTTATTCCCCAGGTGATAGCTGCTGCCAGCAGGGTAAGGAAAAGTTGTGGTATAAGCAGCCAGAGGATAATCGTTCCACGGCTAAGCCACTTATCAGGTGAGCCATCAAATTTGAAGCCATAGGCTACCTCAGCAGGAAGTCGGTGATAGAAATAGGCAGTCAGAACTATAGACAGAAAAAGGATGACTAGTGGTAGTATGATATAGCTCCAGTGGAAGGCTACGGTTGCCTCTGTGGCGGTTTGTTTAACTGGCTGCCTCCGTCGGAAGACAAACCAAAGGGCTCCTCCACCGCCTAAACCAAGCAAGAGAACTATAATTAAAATCAGAATAGGTATAATCATCTGTTTATTAGTAGAGTAGTTACCAGATAAAAGTTACCAGCTTTTACTTCTGATGTCAAAGGAAGGATTAGGCAGGCAGATAGGCACTAGCTAGATGAAGCTAAGAGACGATACTTATACCGCCATCGGTTTAGGCTAGGCAACAACTGAAGATAGCAGTTGGGTATCAACTGACATTTTAGTTATGATTTGTTAAAAAGAGATAACGGAATCTGACTGTTTTACCCACTCGGCTAATTCTGGCATTTTTGCCTCTATAGCTCCCTTACAGAGTGGCTTATTTCTGGCTACTCCACAACTAACCATACAGGTGCCACACCTTGACAGGGACACCCTAGTCTATTATGTCTTTAAGCATTTCGCCCAAGTTGAAATCGTATTTCTGTGACGTTACTCCTTCTCTGGCTAAATCTATGGAATCATTCCTTAAGAAGAGCCTTACATCAATGCCAAGCTTAAGTAGTTGTTCGGCTAGCCTTAAGGCATTCCATGTCACATTAGTCCCATCTTAGGTGTTTCTATTTAGAATGATAAGTGCCGTCATATCCCTCTTGTCTCCACAAGAATATTTCTTTCATATCAAAGAGCTTCTAGAACCAATTCTGCGATGTCTTTAACTTCGATGATGTCGCTTTTATCTACACTCAACACGCTATCCTCAAAGTTGACCATACAGTATGGGCAGGCAATAGCTAATGTGCTGGCTCCTACTTCAAGAGCC
>DUER01000131.1 GCA_011192075.1 Dehalococcoidia bacterium
GCGAATCCCTGAGGCTGGATATATTGGAGCACAAAGGGTTTATTGGGCTAAGGTGCTCTATCCCTGATTACCCATATAAAACTGAGGGCAAACAGGCGGTTAGGTGAAAAAGATAGGGAAAGTATCGCCTCCTCTCGGGCGGAGAGCTTGGCCGGCGTTGATAGATTGAGGATTCTGAGTGCTGCCGGGCTTAGAGACGGTTATTGACAACCGGGTGCCATGGATATATTATCAGTGACAAAGCAATGATGGTTAGGATGCCTCATTGTGAATTGAAAATGGAAAAAATCAAAGTTATTATAGTTGATGACCATACTATTGTCCGGACTGGATTGGCCAATCTCTTGAACCTTGAACCTGATATTGAGTGTATAGCTATGGCGGGCGATGGTGAGCAAGGGGTTAGGCTTGTGAAGGAACTGCTTCCAGATGTGGCTATTGTTGATCTTGCCATGCCTGGACTCGACGGTATCGAAGTTGCCAGGCAAATCAAGGATACCTGCCCTTCGACCAGGATACTTATTATCAGCGCTTACAAATATAACTATCATGTGCTTGCTTGTATGAAGGTCGGGGTGAATGGATACTTATTGAAGGACACTACTCCGGATGAACTTAGCAATGCGATTCGCGTGATTCATGGAGGGAAGAGTATCTTTGACCTTGAAATCACACGTAAGATTCAGAAGAGCCTATCGGCCAAGGCAAATGACCCTCATGGAGGTGCTGTTACTCTAGGTGAGCGCAAACTGGAAATATTGAGGTTGGTAGCGATGGGGTTGGGAAACAGGGAGATTGGACATCTGCTTAGTATTAGTAGCCGCACAGTTGGGGGTCATCTTGCTGAAATTTTCGGGAAGTTGGGAGTAGATACGCGCACCGAAGCTATCCTGTACGCGTTGAGAGAAGGAATGATAGACATAAATGACGTTAGCATCAACAGAACTGAGATTGAATCAAATACACATGGAGATCAACTAAAAAACCCTTCTGGCACTTAAGGCTATCCTTTAATCAATATATCTTCATTAACATATAAAAAAACATTGGCACCCGTGTGATTGCGAGCCATTTGGAAAAGGAAAGGACATCGAGCAGTTGCGGTTGCTTTCGGCTTCTCTACCTTAGTGCAGAAAGACTCATTTGCCCGGGAGGTGTCGCGGAATGGACGAACAGGGACAAGCGGAGAAGATACTACAAGAGATTCCGGCGCTTTCTACAACCCTGTTGGTTAGGGCACCCTATCCGATAGTAATCCTCAACCATGACACCTCGCTCAGATATGTTAATCCCGCTTTTGAAAGTCTGACTGGATTTTGTGGAGCAGATCTTGTTGATACGAAACCGCCATTTCCTTGGTGGGGAGAAAGCCTGATAACGCTCGGGCACGTGGAGGAAGCTTTTCAGAAGAAGAGAATTCATATGTACGAGAACTTCCGGAAGAAAAATGGTGATCACCTAAAGGTCAAGATAGATATTATGTTCCGTGAGGTTCAATATGGAATACAATACTATATTGCATATTGGGTTGATGTAACTGAGGAAACAAGAAAGGTAGACAACTTGCGGTCCTATGTTAGAGAAGTAACGAAAGGACAGGATAATGAACGGAAGCGAATTTCTCGGGAGCTACATGACGGGCCGGCTCAGAAACTAGCAATGGTATATACTGACTGTCGCTCTATGATCAAGAGTAAGGGATTATCTGGTACAACTGTCGACCGGCTAGAACACATTTGCATTAGGCTGAGAGATTCGTTAGAGGACTTGCGTCGCTTGAGCCGTAACTTGAGCCCCGCGCTTCTGGACCAGTTCGGGCTAGTGCCATCTTTAGAATTATTGATCGAAGAGATGAATAAGGAGAAAGACATACATTGTATCCTGCAGGTAATTACCTCGGCGCAAAGCGTAGCATCTGAGGTGGCATTACATTTGTTTCGTATCACTCAGGAGGCATTATACAATGTCCTCAAACATGCTAAGTCAAGTAGAGTTGTGGTCAGTATTAGCTTCACGAGTGACAAAGTCGAACTCATAATCACCGATAATGGCACTGGATTCAATGTCCCTGAAGTACTTGGTAGCTTTGCTGGCCACAGTAAACTGGGCCTGCTCAGTATGAGCGAGCGTGCCAGCTTACTTGACGGTACCCTTGTAATTGATTCCAAGTTGGGTACAGGCACTACCATAACAGTGGAGATACCGAGATGGCCAGGCCATGGATGTTAGTCTCGGGGTGGTTTTCTTACTTCACATTGGTTTTACCGGCGCATAGATATCCATAACATGTTTACCTTCGGGATGTTCTTTGGGGTCACCAAGGTAGAGTTCGAAACAGGGGCGGTCGTCCGGTTGGTATCCACTCTCCGGTAACCAACCTCCGTAGACCGCGTTCCAGGCATCCCCATACTGGTCTGGCTTTATCTCAAAGTGGGCGACAGCGTATTTCCCCGCTGGTATTACCGCCTTGCCGATTTCCCCATCCACCTGGGCGCCTGCTGGTACGGTGATACAGACATCAGTTCTCAGCTTGGTCTCATCGGTAATGTCGGGATTATCGTGGTATATTGAGATGAATTTTGTCTCCGGGAAGCGCAGCAGCCCGTGA
>DUER01000132.1 GCA_011192075.1 Dehalococcoidia bacterium
TGGTGGTAATAATGTAAGAAGCCATCCCCTTTGTTAACTCGTTATATACACCAGGCGCAGGATCATAACTTGTGCCGTTGAAGGTATAAAGATCGACCTTGCCGTTACCCCATTTTACAAAGAGGATAGTACCCAAGTCCGTAATTCTTATCTGGTAGTTATGATTCCAGCCGGGGCCAAGGGGGCCGGACTGGCCTACATTGGCAGAGTTATAAGTCCGGGCGAAGACAAAAGGCATACCAAAACCAGATGGGTTGGCAAAATCTACATGATTTCGGTACGGCACAAAATTTCCTGATGAGAGATCAACTCCGCCTTGCATAGCCACTGGCTTTCCGGCCAAAGGCGAACCGGACGAGTTTTGAGCAGCAAAAAAGGCAACACCCTTGTCCACGTAACCATAAGTGGATGTAGCATAATCACGCTCAAACTCGGAAATGGTATAGAAGTGGTCGTCATCTGAAGAACTATACAGGTGATATACCGGTACTGTGTTTTCGGTGTAGTTGGGATAGACGTAGCCTGCGGCATTTTCGTAAGCCCAGTTAGGGTCTAAAAGCACAGTATCTCGCTCAGTATCACTGGTTGTGTAATAGTGACTCTTGGCAGTAGAATTATACAGCCTGTGCAGAGTTACACCATCAGTATAAGGTTGATTTGAGATATACGCCTCTACCTTTTCATAAGCGTATCCTGAGTTGTTGGCGGCATCATCACGTTCTATTGGGTTTGTTGTGTAAAAGTGATCGGTGTCAGTTGTACTGTAGCTCCGGTAGAGGGGGGTTAGAAATAGGGTGGCAGCTATTGGTTCAATTGTATAAGAAACTGTGTCCGTTAATATTGTAGCACCTGTACTGGCATCCTCATACCAGTAAGTAATGGTTCTCGTACCTGGAGTATTTGCTGTACTGTAAATATAGCGATTTATTAAATAATCTCCTGCCACCACTGTCCAGGAAGATGAAAACATTGCCTGTTTGCTGCTGCTTGGGGACAATGTTTTAGGCGGGTTTTCGTCACCGGTGGGTAATGTGTTATCAGAATAATAATAATAGCGGGTTCCATTAACTGGGTCGTTGATGGTCATATAAGTATTGACGGAACGTCCGGAATTCTGAACATTGAGCCAAAGAGCTACATCACCGTCATAAGGGAAAGTTGGCTCAGACACTCCAGACCTGCTTCCTGTCCACGTTTCTGCTGTTAAAGTCACAACAGGGGACGGTGCCGATATGGTAAAATAGCGAGAAGATGACCAGTCACCCCATGTCCCATAATAAGCCTTCACTCGCCACCAATATGTACCAACTTCAAGAGGGTGACAGTACTGGTCACCAGGAGTATAGCTAAAACTATTCACATGGTCATCATTGCAAACTATATTGTTAAAAGCGGAGTCTGTAGATATTTGAACACAAAAATAACTTGCGCCGCCGTGCGTCCATGCCAAATCTGGAGTTGAATCAACTGTCGTTGCACCATTAGCAGGCGTTGTTAAAGTTGGCGGAGCCGGTGGAGGTGATTGAATTGTAAAATTAAATATGGACGACCAACCACTCCATGTCCCGTTCGTGCCATGAGACCGTACGCGCCAATAATAGGTATTTGGAGTCATAGACAAGGGTGTGTAATTGGGAGAATAGCATTGAGCGTCCTCTCGTACTATATAATTGCTGGCGAAACTAGCATCGACCGCGACCTGAATATGAAAATAGTCTACACTTCCCGAATAGTTCCAAGAAAAATATGGTGTAGTATCCTCGGTTGTCGATCCATTCGAAGGCGTTGATAGCGTGGGAGGTGGCGGAGTGGTCGAGCCAATGACAAGAGGCGTCACATCGTAATTTGCATTGTTATTCTCATTGGATTCAGTGTGATATGTTGCTGAATCAACATAGGCACCCACGTAGTATTCACCATTCAGATCCAAAGGTAAGGTATAAGAGAAGATTCTTGTAGTGGACTCGCCAGCCTCCAGCCAGCTATTGTCAATATCTAATTCCGTATAATATGTGTCAGCTATATTGATTTCTGTATCCGGGGATACTATCATTCGAGTACGTACATACGTGCCCTGTGTGAGGTTGTCTCCTTGATTTTTGAATGTCGCTGTGACTGATATAGTTTCACCCTGTGGCGAAGATGAGGGCGCATCGACTGATTCCACAATAAGATCAGGCAGTGCGAGCGCATTTGAGTGAGCAAATAGCAGGAAAATAACAAAAACCGGAAGTATTGACGAAAAAAATCTTTTCATATGTTTCCCTCTTGGTTCATTAGTGGACTTAAAATCGGTAGTTATTTTCGTGCTCGTCATGGTTCGATTCAAGCCGGCACATAGGTGCATTGCTTCGACATCGGTCCACAGCTCTGTTTTCAGTCTTTCTCATAATCTATCTCTGTTGAGCTTCCTGGCAGCAATGATCGTTCTGAACTGCTCCGAAGCCCTGTCTTCCGGTTTCATTTCAATGTATTTTCGCATATGATAAAAGGCCTTGTCTGGCTGTTTGAGGTATTTGTGGTAGACATCCCCAAGCTCTTGTGAGCAAACACCATTTCAGGGTCTCAATCCCTTTATACACCTCATCAGACGCCACGTAGCCCCGTCCAACAGAGGAAAGAGCACTTACTTGGTGGGGGTTAAATTCATGGGACTTTAAGCCGGTCGTGATGACCTCAGACCATGCAGGGGGTGTGTCCCTTCTTTTGCATCTGGCAGATCCGGCAACTTTCTTAATCCAACGGACTTGAGCAAATTGTCAAGATCCTGCCTGGTAGACCCAAGCACACCTTTTTCACGCATCAAAGACTCGGCTTCCTCAGCAAAACCATTATGTGCAAAAAACCATCGCCTCAATACTTGAAGATCCTTGCCTTCCGCCTCTCGCACGAGACTCCCCTTACGCAAAAAGGTCTCCACCTCAACACGTCTCTTCCTCAAAAATCCATCAATAGCGCCTTGTCCCTGGTCAGGCACAAACATAACCATCCTAAGGGCTGTAGGTGATGGTTGCGGTTCCGATCGTGTGAGTTTTATTTCCACCTGCGCTGCTCGAAGCAGAAGCGAAATTGTTAGAAATGGTACAGTTTGCAAATATAGCTTGTTTATGACAAAAAAATTCAATTTTTTTCGATCTTTATATCGGAATTTCAGTATAAAAACAATAAGTGGAA
>DUER01000133.1 GCA_011192075.1 Dehalococcoidia bacterium
AAGTCCCTGGTACAAATGCTAGTGTGGACCGTTTACCTACCCCTTTTTCTACGATCAAAGAAAAGATCCTATTCGCGCCACGAACTACAGACGATGATCGCTGAGTTAACAACTGGAGATCTTAAGATAGAGGAGGATCCCGCGTATCAAGATTTTATAGTTTACGGGATAAAATAGAAACTAATGGAGGAAAGTCGAATGCTTCCTGAAGACAAATATTTCCAAACCTTGACTCAGGATGAGCTGTGGCAAAGGTATTGTGGTTTCCTTGACTTATCTATTGATGAATTCATGCAAATTCAGAAGGAACTCTTGATGGATGAGATAGAGCAGGTAGCCGATAGTTGGCTGGGTAAGAAGATTATGAATAACCTAAAGCCCAAAAGTGTTGAGGAATTCCGCCGCATGGTACCACTAACTACTTATAACGACTATGAACCTTATTTAAGCGAGCGGCAGGAGAATGCCCTGGCAGGCAAGCCCTATCTGTGGTGTCACTCGGCAGGCAGACGAGGGAGGTTTAAGTGGATTCCTCATAGCAATGAAATTGTCGAAAAAACTGTCAGGAGTTATTTGGCTTGTTGTATTCTCGCTTCTTGCAGCAAAAAGGGTGAAATTAACATTGCACCGGGGTTTCGACTTCTCACCGTTCTACCCCCTCCACCCTATACATCAGGGTCTATAGTCCTCAGTTTTTTTCAGCATTTCTCTACACGAATTATACCACCCCTTGATGGGATGGAAACTGTGGAGTTTCGAGAGAGGATGAAGAAAGGGTTTCAAATAGCTCTCCAAGATGGGGTGGACATTATCGGAACCCTTGCCAGTATTCTAGTCAGAATGGGGGAGGAGTTCAGCCAGCAAACACGTGGTATAAAATTTTCTTTGTCCATGCTGCACACTAAAATAATATTTCGGTTACTCCGGGCATGGCTATACAGCAAGTGGGAGAAAAGGGCAATGCTGCCCAAAGACCTGTGGCGACCAAAGGGCATCTTGATGGGTGGGCTGGATACTTCCATTTACAAGGACGACGTGGCTCATTATTGGGGAAGCATACCATATGAGCTCTACGCTGGTACCGAAGCACTCATTTATGCTATGCAATCCTGGAATAAGACAGGTATGGTCTTTCTTCACGATATGGTGTTTCTGGAGTTCATTCCCTATGAGGAACTACTTAAGCTTCAAGATGATAAGCATTATCAGCCCTCTACAGTGCTCCTTAATGAGGTCGAAGAAGGCAAGCTATATGAAGTTGTCATCACACATTTCTATGGTATGCCACTTCTCAGGTATCGGCTGAATGACATCATCAGGGTTATCGCCACGAAGGACGAGGAGACTGGAATAAACCTTCCCCAAATAGTCTTTCAGCGCCGAGGTGACGAGGTTATCAATCTTGCTGCCCTAGCCCATCTAGACGAAAAGACGCTGTGGCAGGCGATTGCCAACTCTGGCATAAAGTACACTGACTGGGCAGCCTGTAAGGAGTATGACCGAAATCAGAGCTTTCTTCGCCTTTATTTTGAGTTGAAGGAGGAGAAGGAAGCTGCTGAAGTAGAGACTGTGATTGATGAGCAACTCAAGACAGTTGATATGGATTATAAAGATATAGCCTCTTATCTGGGACTCCAACCAGTCAGAGTAACTCTTCTTTCACCAGGAACGTTTCAGCGTTACACGGAGGAAAAACAGAAAGAGGGTGCCAACTTAGACCACCTGAGGCCACCTCATATAAACCCTCAAGAAGCAGTCGTTCGACACCTCCTCCAATTGAGTGCGATAGGTAATAAGAAATGACGGATATTCTTCCTACACCATACTTTCTGTCGCCACTGATTGCCGCAGCTGTAACTCTTGGCCTGATCGTTTTAGCAGTACTTTGGTCTCGTCGAGATTTCAGTACTGTACTATTCTCCGGTTTTCTCGTGTGCATGATGCTGTGGAATATGTTGGTTTTTGGATTGCGGTCCAGTCCCGACATTGATTACGCCCTTGTTTGGGATAAGGCACTAAGCGTTGTTGCTCTGACCACATTTGTATTGTACTATCACTTCACACTTATATATACCAATAACAAGGGACAGAGGCGTATTCTTCTTGCTTCCTATTTGCTCATAGGATTAATTGCTGCCCTCATCCCAACGGACCTAGTTATTGAGGGAGTGCGTGTTGAGGATTATGGCTATGCTCCCATCATGGGTCTGGCCAGTTATGTGCTGTTTCCTGCTGGCCCTCTTCTCATCTTAGGGGGAACCTATAATCTGCTTAAGTATTACAGGGTCTGCTCTTCCTACGTAGTAAGAAATCGCCTAATTTATATGGTCATTGCAGCCGTATTTCCTCTAATAGGAGGGCTCCTGGATGGTTTTACCAATCTGCCCCCAATGGCCATCTGGGGCAATTTGGTATTCTCTGTTCTATGCACCATAGCCATCCTGAAGTACCATCTGCTGGATATCCGGATTTTCGTTCGAAAAAGTCTGGTTTACCTACTAATAAGTGCTGTGGTGGCCATCCCATATGTAGGTATATTATTTTTAGTTAGCGAAGTTCTTGGGAGAGGAATACAAACATGGTGGATCTATTGTGTTACGTTGCTACTTTTAGCTATTGTCCTCCGACCTCTATACGGCTGGGCACAAAACATGGTAGATAGGGTGTTTTACCGAGATAGATATGGTTACTTGAGGGCACTGGGACAATTCAGCCGAGAGGCCCAAAGCATCGTAAACCTTAAGGAGTTAGGCTTTAAGATGACTCGGTTGGTTCGTGGTGCATTAGGGTCTACAAGTGTTTGCCTTTTGCAACCATCTGAAAACGAGGATGGTTTAGTTGTGGTATCTTGTACCGGCTTGGAGAGCCTTGTATCTGGAGTCATAGTGAAGGCCAACAGTCCTTTGGTCAAATGGCTACAGTCTCAGGGGAATATCCTTTATTCAGAGCAGCTTGATAGTATTCCCCAATTGCAAAGCATTCCGTATAGAGAAAAGAAGGAACTGGAGCGAATAGGAGCAAAGCTTTATGTTCCGATCAAAACTCGTGAAGGTAAATTATCAGGGATACTGGTATTGGGACAGAAGCCTGGGCAACAGATCTACTCCAGTGAAGACAGAGAGTTACTTTCCTCCATAGCCAGTCAGATGGCTATGGCATTGGAAAACGCCCGCCTCTATGATTCGGAAAAGACTATGCGAATGGAGCTAGAAAAACTGGACGAACAAAAAACGGAGTTCTTACATAGTGTTGCCCATGAACTGAAAACACCACTAACCGCTGTTATATCGTCATCTGATATACTGAGTGAGGACTCACCCACATCTCACAAGCTTAGAGAAAGGCTAATTAACAATATTAGAACAAGCGCTGAGTCAATGGATAAGAGAGTAACAGAGCTACTTGATCTAGCCCAAATGCAAATTGGGGAACTAAGAGTTGAGCCTACACCCTTGGAAATGAGCCGTACAATCACCAGGATAGCCTCGCAGTTAGAAGTTCTTTTTGAAAAAAGGAACCAAACTTTAACGTTGGAAATACCAGACTCATTGCCAGAAGCAAACGTCGATATATTGAAGCTGGAACAAGTATTGTTTAACATCCTTTCAAACGCGAATAAATTTTCACCTACTGGTAGCGACATAATTCTTAGGATAAGAGAGGTGGATAGGAAAATAATTGTCGAGGTGGAGGATTCAGCTCCGGTAGTGACCGAGGAAGAGAAAGAGAAAATTTTTGATCCTTATTACCGTGGTGAGGATAGCGATAGGAGAAATCGACTCCCGGGGATTGGGCTTGGTCTTGCCATCGCTAAGAGACTGGTAGAATTACACGGGGGAGAAATATGGGTTGAGAGCAAACCTGGGAAAGGTAATACCTTCGCCTTCTCACTGCCTGTTTCGGCTCAGAGAACAAATGGAATACAGTAATTCCTTGCTAATTACTGAAAAGAGGAGGTTGAATTGAAAGTACTAGTTATTGAGGATGATGCCAACGTGGTGGAAGCAGTGTCACTCTGTCTTCAGCTGCGGTGGCCTGACGTCACACTTTCTATTGCTGCTGAAGGAACTAGAGGAATAGAAATATTGGAGTCCGGCTCCTTCGACCTCGTTATTTTGGATATTAACCTGCCAGACATCGATGGTTTTGAGGTTCTAAAACAAGTTCGTTCCTTTTCCAATGTATCCATTATTATTCTTACTGTGAGGGGAATGGAAGAGGATCAAGTCAGAGGACTAGAGACAGGTGCTGACGACTACATTGTAAAGCCTTTCAGGCCCAGGGATCTTATTGCTAGGGTGAATTCCGTGTTCCGTCGCGCTAGTGCTCCTAAAGTCACCACGGAGCAGCCCCTTGTCGTCCGGGGCAAACTAGTCTTTAACCTCGCCACTAATGAGGTGCGGCTTGGAGAAGAAATAGTGAAGTTGACGCCGAATGAATCTAAGGTACTTTATGTCCTAATGAACAATGATGAACACACAATAAGCAGTGGGAAGATTTCACAAGAGGGATGGGGGAAAGAATATATGAATACTGATCCCGTAAAGACATATATCCGGAGACTCAGGCACAAACTAAAGGATTATCCTCCTCAGATAATCCTCAGCAAACGTGGAGAAGGTTATAAATTTATCAGTCCCATGTAGAACCTATTCCCCTTCTTCACACTTTAGGGAGACAGGAAATGCAGGATGAAGGGAAGACAAAAGAG
>DUER01000134.1 GCA_011192075.1 Dehalococcoidia bacterium
GAGGTAATAAAACAGACGCAATTTGCCAATTATTTCCTTGTCGTCTGGGACATCATCTCCTTCGCCAAGAAGCGCAACATCCTGTTTGGGGTCAGGGGTAGTGCTGCTGCCAGCATTGTCCTTCACTCCTTGGGTATCACTGAGGTTGACCCTATTGAAAATGAGCTGGTCTTTGAGCGCTTTCTTAACCTGGAGCGCCGGGAGATGCCAGATATAGATTTAGATTTTGAGGATGACCGTCGTGATGAGGTCATCTCTTATATATCGCAGAAATATGGGCCAGACCACGTGGCTCAGATTATCACCTTTGGCACCCTGGGTGCCAGAGCAGCCCTCAGGGATGTGGGACGGGCTCTGGGTATGCCCTACAGTGATGTTGACCGTGTAGCTAGGCTTGTCCCCTTTGCCCCGGGTATAACTCTGGCTCGAGCCCTAGATGAGAATAGTGAGCTCAGGAATATTTACTACGAGGATGCTATAGTTCGCAATCTGGTCGACTTAGCTATGAGGGTGGAGGGTATTGCTCGCCATGCCAGCACTCATGCCGCTGGTGTCGTTATATCTAAAGAGCCGCTCACCAGATACGTCCCGTTACAACGTGTAAGCAAGGATAACGGTGAAGCCACGGTTATGACCCAGTTCAGTATGGATGATATTGCCCAAATTGGGCTTTTGAAAATGGACATTCTCGGCCTGGCTAACCTCACCATCCTGAGTAAAGCCAAGGAGATTATCTATCAGAGCCGTGGCATTGATATTGACCTGGGCTATATCCCGATGGATGACGCCAAAACCTTTGACCTACTCTCCTCAGGAGAAACAACTGGCGTGTTTCAGTTGGAGGGAGCGGGCATGCGCCGCTACATTAAGGAACTTAAACCGACTACCTTCAGTGATATTGCGGCTATGGTGGCTCTGTACCGTCCCGGGCCTATGGAGCACATACCTACCTTCATCAAAGCCAAGCATGGCCTTGAGCCTATTCACTACCCCCACCCCGCTCTAGCCAGTATCCTGGAGGGAACCTATGGGGTGATTGTATATCAGGACCAAGTTCTGTTTATTGTGCAAGCCCTCGCTGGCTATAGCCTGGGGCAGGCTGACATCTTCCGCAAGGCAATGGGCAAGAAGATTCCTGAGGTTATGAAGAAAGAAAGGCGTAACTTTGTTGCTGGAGCCAAGAAGAATGGATTCTCCACTGAGGTAGCCAGTGAGGTTTTTGCCCTCATTGAACCCTTTGCTGGCTATGCTTTCAATAAGGCTCACAGCGTAAGCTATGCCCTTATTGCCTATCAAACCGCCCATCTCAAGGCAAACTATCCGGCAGAATATATCACCGCTTTCCTGATTACCAATACCGGTCAGTCAGAGAAGGTAGCTAGTGCCACTGTTGAGTGCCGTCGCCTGGGCATTACCGTATTGCCCCCTGATATAAACCGTAGTCAAGCCAGCTTTTCTATAGAGAAGGATAGCGAAAGCAGCGCACCAGCCATTTGCTTTGGGCTAACTGCGGTCAAGAATGTGGGACTAGGGGCGGTAGAGCCTATTATTGCTGAACGCAATAGGGGGGGCGAGTTTAAATCTATTGAAGACCTGTGCCGCCGTTGCGACCTGCGGGGTGTTAACAGGCGGGTAATGGAGAGCCTGATTAAGGTCGGAGCTCTGGACTCTCTGGGCAGCCGGGGCAGCCTACTCCAAAATGTCAATCGTATCCTATCCTTAGCTCAGCGTGAGCAGCGTCTGCGGGAGACAGGGCAAGCTACTATGTTTGACTTGTGGGGGGATGCAATGCCAGTTCCCATACCTAGCCTTGACCTACAAACTGCCGAAGTCTCTATCAAGGAGAAGCTAGCCTGGGAGAAAGAGCTGATAGGAGTATACATCTCTGAGCACCCCTTCAGCTCGTTTACCAATAAGGTGGTCTCAGGGAATACCACCCTGTGTGGTCAAATTGATGCTGAGATGGTAGGGCAAACCGTTGTTGTAGCCGGAATGGTAGCTTCAGTCCATCACCTGTTCACCAGAGAACACCAACCTTTTATCAGCGCTGTTCTGGAAGACCTCGATGGCAGTGTTGAGGTTATGGTTTGGCCCAATGTCTATTCCAATACCAGGGAACTGTGGCAGGAAGGGAACATTCTATTGGTTCAAGGCAAGGTGAGGTTAAGGGATGACCGGGTGCAGCTAAATTGTGACAGTGTACGCCGCTACCAGCCAGAGTGGGCTGCAAGCGAAGCGGCGGTTACTTCTCAACCTACAGAAGCGCCGATAGTAGCTGCACCAGCCGAAAGCCACCGATTGGTAATCAGCATCACTCAGACCAGTGACGAAAACAGCGATACAGCTTATCTGCATAAATTGATTGACACCCTTAAGGACTTCCCGGGGCAGGATGAGGTAAACCTGTGTCTAATTGATGATGAGAGGATGGTTAATCTCAAGCTGTCTAACATACACACCAATTACTGCCCCGAGATTCATCAACGGCTGGTAGAGCTGGTAGGAGAAGACGGACTGAGGCTAGAGCCGACTGATAGCGCTTAATGAAGAGAGGCGAAGCCTCTCTTATATAATTAAATCCTCTCTCCTTTATTAGCTGTTTCATCAGAGAAAGCTCATGGACGATTGGGTCAATCTCTTTACTTTGGCTCTTTATGATGTCACCTATATTTGCCATGTTAGAACCTCGTCATCAATTTGAACTGCATCTTTCGCATAACTGCCATCACCATCTCATTCTATGATTACAGGAATAGTATACCGATAAGTATATTGGAACTCTAATGTAGTCCTGTATTGAGAGTTTGTCAATACTAAAAAAGGAAGGGTATAGTGGTAACCGGACTTCTCCGAACTAGGGCTTATCGTTTTCTTGATATGCTCCTCTACAGTGTCTATCTGCTGCAGCGTGAGAAATATATCGCCGAAGTATGCATTGGTATACTCGACAGCTATAGGGTAATCTGAATATCGGATGAGTATATACTGGTAGATTTCTACCTGAATCCTCTACTATCAGACTAAGCTTTATTTCGATACTTCCCAGACTTGTGCTGATGCGTAGCCTTCCAACATCAAAGCGCCTTCACGGTATTCAATCTTCTTGGCTTCCACTTTTATCATCTTCTCAGGCTTGAGTGCATCGTCCTTGCTACGACCAAGTGCCTTAAGAAATGGCTCCCAGTTATACACTTTCATGGCGTGAGCGTATTCAGGGTCATCCGGGGTCAATAGTTTCGCTTCCCCAGTAATCTGGACACCCTTGGTCCGTTTCCAGGCGCCACCTGGCCAATCAGGATCCACGTCATTAAAAATACTAACGCTGATTCTTGGATTTGCCGCAATATTTACGAGCTTGGTACCCGGGTCTGGTGCCATATAGAGTGTGGTTCCCTCAGAAAAGTATTCCAGCGACGTGGCTCTGGGTACATTTTCTCTACAGGTGGCAATAGTACACATAGTCTGCTCTTTAAAGAAACTAAGTACACGCTCCTTCAGTTCATCATCAGGTAACTTTGCTGTATAATTTTTAGCTACCAGTTCACTTAGCTCACTACTCATGTTTGTTCTCCTTTCCCGACTCTACTGTGGCTATGTTACATACTTTGTTCACTGGCTGTCAATCCTTCTGTCTTGTACTCATCTGCATCATAGAGCACCCAAATCACTTTCCATTCCATTGGGATTTCCCATTTCAATTGATATGGATTATCCTGGTTACTCGAATGCTGAGTGTCAATGACTCTAACGTGCCCAAGTGTAACAGAACGTCAGATTGTTTAGCAACAGTTTTAGGATCCAGATTTGC
>DUER01000135.1 GCA_011192075.1 Dehalococcoidia bacterium
AAAATATGATTGGAAAATTGCTAATAATTTGCTAATAGACCGAATGAAACGTAATGTTACCAGTTGATATTTCACGCTCAAAACAGGTTTCGCCCAATTAACACAATAGTTCTAATTTGGACGTAAAATGACTCTGTGGTATACTTGATGGCAAATCCGACCTTCGGCACCATAAGATTCCCTGAAGGCTAAAACATTGCGAAAACTCACCTGCCAACGAATGTATAGTGGCTAGCGGGCCTGAAACTCACTGTCTTCATTACCACGAATGCCATCACCATCGGTCCACGCCTTAACGGCGACTAAGGTGCCATTGAAGCTAGAAAACCAAGACACGACTGGGTAGTGCTGTACCTAAACTACACCAGAAAAAGAAAGCCAAAAGAGGGAAAGGCATGAAACTGAAAGTAATCCTGGTATGTGCTATTGGTACTATCTCTCTCCTTTTTTCCGGTTGCTCAGCAGATGATGAAGTATCCTTACGGGCTTCGTGTGATGACTTTTATAAGCAAGGCGAAATCATAAAAGAAGTTCAGGTCCCTACCGGCGATTCATTCAAAGTCAGTTTATGCTGTACCCCTTCAACAGCCTTCAAATGGTCTGAAACAGCGTCAATTAGTGATGAAACAGTGATAAAACAAATCAACCACAAATTCGTAATGGCTCCACCAGGCGGCACTCCTGACCAAGAGATTTGGACTTTCAAAGCCATCAAGGAAGGGGCCAGCATAATAACGATAGAGAATAGTCACCAGTTAGAAGGCAATAAGAATAGAGGATGGACGTTTGTCTTAACCGCCATTGTTGATTAGATAGTAAGAAGCAAAATGGTGAACAGCGGTAAGTAAGAAGGTCTGATTTTATGCTATAATGCAAACAGTGCCGAGTTGTGTAGCGGTAGCACGGAGGACTTTGAATCCTTTAGCCCTGGTTCGAATCCAGGCTCGGCAGCCACGGTAGCACTCCTCGGTAGCTCAATGGTAGAGCGATCGGCTGTTAACCGATAGGTTCTTGGTTCGAGTCCAAGCCGGGGAGCCAATCATTTGCTTAACCTTTCTCACCGCTCTACCTCTTTTTTCTAATTGTTTTGTATCCTGAGACCCGACGTTTTATCTCTTTATTAGTATTCTGACCGTATTTACCTGACTTACTCCCTTAAAAGAAGAAATCATACCAATAACGGTATTCTTAATAGTAGTGCTAACGAAGCTATTAATTGGCACCTCGGTCCCGTTTACAGCAACAGATACCTCCCCACCATTTATCTGAAGGTCCATATCGTTTATTTCATTAACCCCCTCTAGTGCCGTCAATATGCCGCCAACAGTACCGTCAATTAATTCTTTCACGAAGCCATCAAGTGAAATTGGTTGCCCGTTTACCATAAGACTAACTTCATTTTTCATTTCTTACCTCCTTTGACTTTCTTTTTCTCTTGTAATCCAGGCTAAGGACTCCCCCTTTGGACTTTGCGATGTTATTGAGAACAACTCCACTTATTATACCCCATCCTGTCAATACCTCGGGCAGCTATGGCAAGCTATTGCCAAACCTCACAAACAAGGCATACACCTTGAAATATACCTCTATCAGCCCGAAGTCGTAGACAATCAATGACTTCATAATCGTTGGGTTACACGGGAGTTCGTGGGGTAGGGTGTTGGCAAATAAACCAATGGGAGCATTATAGAACTTCAGGCTATAACCTAACCCGAAAACCGAATACAGGTTTAGAGGCTGGGAAGATGGAAGAGGGGTATCAGTAACCGCTAACTTATGGCGGCGGCTGGTGCCCTTTTGATATCGTAGGGGGTTATAGGCTAATATTATGAAGTAAGGCATGTCTTTTCGATGAAGAAATTCAGCATAGACTCTATTAAGCCATCTGGTACCAACAACAAAGGCTTCACCCTTATTGAGATACTGATTGTAATTGGCATTCTTAGTATTCTGGCTGCAATAGTGATACCTATATTTCGCAACTTATATGGCAAAGGCGAAGCTGAGGCGGCAGAGATGGAACAGAGGATAGCTCAGACAGCACTAATCAGCTATATGACAGGGAACGGTGAGAAAAGTGTGGTGCCAAAGACAGACGAGCAGCTAGGGCCTGATTATAACATAGATATATCGGTGGATGGAGATAATGACCCTACACTGGGCTCCTTTTTCCAGACCACTACTGCCTACGAATACTCATGGGTGGCATCAGGTTTCGTTGAGCAGGGAGCCAAGGTCGAATGAGCCGTTGTTTGCTCTACGGCCCATGCCAACAGGTCACAGCACTGAGTAGCAAAACATGGCTGAGATATGAAAGCAATATACAGCTCACAAGCTATCGTTCCTATTACCTTTCAAAATCAAGGTAACGACACTTTATAGAACTTCAGGCTGTCGTGAAAGCTGACCGACCTCGTATGCCTCTGGCCCATTTCGAGTGATTCCCACCTGCCCAGGTCTTTGATGGTCATTGCATCTACCCTCGCTTTCCTTAAGAGGCAGGCAAAGGTTCTCCTACAAGCGTTTCAGCATTGAGGCAACCTCTCACTGATTTAGTCCCCAGATATTCCCACCATTGGGATTGGATTGAGACAGCCAATCCTGTAGATATTGCTCCGAGAGTTCACCAATGCAAGCGTTGGCAGAATCAACTGTGGACTCTTAGGAGCATCAACCCATTTTACTGGATTGTTATCGGGATTAAAACCTAGTCCTGAGCATGGGCTATGCAGTCAGCTACTGCTTCTTCGATCTTATCAACCCCCTTATTATGTTTAGGGCAGGCACTCGCTGCCGGTACCTGCGATACCTGTCTCCGAATTTGTCGATAAGAGTCTCCTCTTCCCTCCTTTGTATGACTATGTAAAACAACGTTACCACCACGTAGGCGATGATAGAAGCAATGGACAGCCTCCAGAGCATAAGCCCAAAACACAATATTAATACCGCCAGGGCCATCGGGTGTCTAACGTATCGGTATATTCCCGAGACCACCAGTCTACCAGTCTCTAGATGGCGCTTCTTCTCCGGCGCTCCTCTTGCCCTCAGTGTGATCAAGGCAAAGAGGTAGGGGAAGACGCTTACCAGAACAATGCTAAGCCCGGC
>DUER01000136.1 GCA_011192075.1 Dehalococcoidia bacterium
AGGTTCCTTGGCTAACCCGGGAGCTGGGTATTTCTGGGGTGAGGGTCCAGGACCGGATGCTAGAGGTTTACAGAGAGGTCTGATAGGTCATCGGGGTGCTTTTGGCATAATAACCAAAATAGCAGTCAAGCTCTACCCTTGGCCTGGTCCTCCCGCCTTGCCTACCGATGGGATAGCACCCGACAAGAAAAGCGAGCTACCTCCAGAGAGGTTTAAGTGGTATCTCTTTACCTATCCTACTCTTGGAGAGGCAATTGAGGGTATGCGTGAGATAAGTAAAGCTGAAATCGGATGCATAATGCACCGCTGGCCTCCCATCTACTATGACTGGTGGTGGGCAAAGTCTAAGGAGGAGTACTGGAGCACTTGGACAGAGGAATACTGGCAGAATAACGTTAATCACTGTGTTGCTGTCTGCCTCTGGGGATTTGCCTCAGAAAAACAGGTAGAGTATGAGGAGTGGGTGCTTAAACAGATAATTGAGGACACCGGCGGCAAATTGATACCGGATGAGGTCTATCAAAGGTGGGTGCCCTATACTGCCAACAATTGGGTTAGGGATTCCAATGGCAACCGGATGGCCCGCCCCGCTGGTGGATATTATATATCTGATATGGCAATCGACTCGCTTGACGATTGCCAGAGAAATTTCGACTCAGGATGGACTGTCTTGGATAAATATACTCCACCGCTCTTGGACAGTGAACACCCAGCGTGGGTTGCTCCCTATGATTTTGGTCACTTTGCCCTGGCAGAGATGGATGTCCCCCGCGAAAAACTAGATGACTCTGATCTGATAGCGGTAGGGGGTATTCTACAGGATATTATATTGAAAAGTGTTGAGACCCAGGTACCTGCTTTCTTACTCACCACCTCGTCATATGACCGTACCGGGGCACCCTTTGCCAATATCCATTTACTGGTAGCCAAGATAAAAAAGGCTCTTGACCCTAATAATGTAGCCAATCCCACCCGACTTATAAATATGGAGAAAATGGAGAAAGCCGATAAATAAAGCTATAGCTATTTGGTTGACTGAACGCCTTTGAACTCTAGTAATCTAAAGGGAGGTACATTAAGATGCCACTAAGCGATGAGAAACATAGGTTAATATATGACGAGATGGTTAACATCATCGGTGCTCATTATGTTTCTGATGATCCCGTAGTGGCACAAGCCTATAGCCGCGATTTTTATGCGGTGAGTACCCTACGCAGACGAAACCTTCCTGAGTTTATTGTCTTGCCCGGGAATGCTGAGGATGTACAGCAAATAATGAGACTAGCTAATCGCTATAAGTTCCCGTTTTCAGTAATTGGCTCCGGGTTCTTATTCGTTCTCTTTGGAGCCATCAGACCATACTGGTGCATAATTGACACCAAGAGGATGAACGGATTAGAGATAGACGAGAAGAACATGTATTCCATAATTGAACCCTATGTCACCCATGCTCAACTGCATGCTGAAGCGGTGAAGAGGGGACTGCATATGGGTATTCCCGAAGCCGGCTCGCAAGCGTCCAGCCTGGCAAATCATGTCTTTCAGGGTTTACAGGGCACAGCCTACAGGACAGGATATGCCGCTCGGAATATATTGGGTGTGGAGTGGATCTTGCCTAACGGGGAGATTTTAAGGACAGGCTCACTGGCTATTCCCGGAGCTGGCTATTACTGGGGCGAGGGCCCGGGACCAGATGCCAGAGCTATTTTGAGAGGTGCTGCGGGACATCTTGGCGCTTTAGGTGTGATAACCAAATTGGCGGTTAAGCTCTATCCCTGGCCAGGTCCTTCTGTCTTCCCTACTGAGGGGATAGCACCCGATAAGAAAAGTGAACTGCCTCCAGAGAGGTTTAAGTGGTATCTATTTACCTATCCCACTTTTGAACAGTCGATTGAGGCTATGCGTGAGATTGGTAAGGCGGAGATTGGTGGGATGCTGCATCGCTGGCCCCCAGTTTACTTTAATTGGTGGTGGGCAAAGTCTAAAGAGGAGTACTGGGGCACCTGGGTGGATGAATACTGGCATAAGAACGTTAAGAATTGTGTCTCAGTCTGTCTCTGGGGATTTGCCTCGGAAAAACAGGTAGAGTATGAGGAGAAGGTACTTAAACAAATTATTGAGGAAACTGGTGGTAACTTGATACCGGATGAGGTATACAAAAGATGGGCACCCTATACTGCCAACAATTGGATTAGGGACACCAATGGCTGCCGAATGATGCGACCGAGTGGCACCTTTTCCACTAATGTAATAACCTATGATACACTGGACGATTGCCATAGAAGTTTACAATCAGGATGGGAGGTTGCCGATAAATATTCTCCACCCATTCTGGACTCTGAGCATGCTGACTGGGTCCTTGCTTACGACTTTTGCCACTTTGCTTCTGCAGAAATAGATTTCCCCCATGAAAAAACAGATGAGGTTTGCCAGGTAGCAGTAGACAGTGCCCGGGAAACTGTAATCCAGGATATGAAGGAACAGGTAGTTCAATTCACCACCTGTGTTGCCCCAGCTAATCGGATTGGAACAACTTATGCCAACTTCCATCTTATAGTGGCCAGGATAAAAAAGGCTCTCGACCCGAATAATGTAGCCAATCCCACCCGATTGATAGATATTGAGAGAATGGAAAAAGGCGAGCGAGAAATAAAGTAGATAATCTAAAACAAGGTGGTCTAAATGCCCCTAAGCGATGAGAAACACAAGCTAATATATGCTCAACTGGTTAATATCCTCGGGTTAAGGTATGTATCTGATGACCCCGCAGTCATGGAAGCCTACAGCCGTGATTGCTATGCTGCATCCGTAATACGAAGGCGTAGTCCAGAGTTTATCGTCTTGCCTGAGAGCACCGAGGATGTGCAACGAATAATCAGGTTGGCTAACCGCTATGAGTTTCCCTTCTCAGTAATTGGCTCTGGGCTGTTTTTACCTCTCGTTCAGGCAGTTGCTGATTATTGGTGCATAATCGACCCTAAGAGGATGAACAGGATAGAGATAGACGAGAAGAATATGTATGCCGTAATAGAAACAAATGTTACTCATGCTCAAGTACATGCCGAAGGGATGAAAAGGGGATTACACGTTGGTACCCCTGAGGCAGGTTCCCAGGCTAGTAGCCTGGCAAACACTATCTGGGCTGGCAATCAGGGCACCGGCTACAGAACGGGGATGGCTTCCCGCAACCTATTGGGTGTGGAGTGGGTCTTACCCAGCGGGGAGATTCTGAGAACTGGCTCATTGTCCGTTCATGGAGAAGGACATTGGTGGGGTGAGGGTCCAGGGCCTGACCTTAGAGGCTTGCTCAGAAGTATATCAGGACACCATGGGGCTCTGGGCGTAGTAACCAGAATAGCAGTTAAACTCTATCCCTGGCCTGGCCCGTCGGTATTACCCACCGAAGGCGTTGCTCCTGATAAAAAATGTGAATTGCCTTTACAGAGGTTCAAGTGGTATCTCTTTACCTATCCCACTCTTGAAAAGGTAACTGAGGTAATGTATGAGATTGGTAAATCTGAAATTGGAGGGCTGGTGCATCACTGGCCTACCATTTATTTCGGTTGGTGGTGGGCAAAGTCCAGGGAAGAATACTGGGACACTTGGATAGATGAATACTGGCAAAAGAACTTTAAGCATTGTATCTCCGTTTGTCTCTGGGGATTTGCTTCAGAAAAACAGTTGCAGTATGAGGAGAAAGTACTCAAGCAGATTATTGAGGACACCGGTGGCAAATTAATACCAGATGAAGTATGCCAGAGGTGGGTACCATATGCTGCTAACAACTGGGTCAGAGATACTAATGCTTGCCGTTGGATGCGTTTTGGTGGTGCTATCGGAAATGCACATACTCCATTCGACTCAATAGATACTGCGCTGGATCTCTTCCCCTCTGCCTGGGAGCGCCTGGATAAGTACACTCCACCCGCCCTGGATGCTGACCACAGTGATTGGATTCTTCCTTTTGACTTCTGCCATCAAGCCCTGGGCGGCGTAGACTTCACCTTTGAAAAAACGGAGGAGGTTTGTAAAGCTATAGTGGCTTGTATGGGAGAACTCATCAGATATGATAGGCAAAATAGTATAATCTCTTTGACTAGCAGTATGGCTCCTCTCAATGTAGTAGGGCGGGACTTTGCCAATGTCCATTTGCTGGTAGCCAAGATAAAAAAGGCTCTCGACCCCAATAATGTGGCTAATCCCACCCGATTGATAGACATAGAGAAAATGGAGAAAGCCAATAAATAAAGGTATAACTATCTGATTGACTCATCCCCTTTGACCTTCGGTAGTGACTCTAAAAGGGAGTAACCTAAAATGCTACTAGGGGATGAAAAGCACAAGCTAATATATGGCGAACTGGTTAATATCCTCGGTGCTGATTATGTTTCTGATGACCCGGCAGTAACCCAAGCCTATAGCCGGGACTTTTATGCCGCCAGTGTCCTGCGTAGACAAAGTCCAGAGTTTATTGTTTTGCCCGGGAGCACCGAAGACGTGCAACAGATTATCAGGTTAGCTAACCGCTACAAGTTTCCCTTCTCAGTAATTGGCTCCGGGCTTATATTTTCCCTAGTTGGAGCCCGTAAGCCTTATTGGTGCCTGGTTCATACCAAGAGGATGAACCGGATAGAGATAGATGAGAAGAATATGTACGCCATAATTGAACCCTATGTTACCCATGCCCAATTACATGCTGAGGCTATGAAGAGAGGGTTGTACATGGGCACTCCTGAGGCTGGCTCCCAGACATCCAGCCTGGCTAATCATCTCTTTTACGGCATGCAAGGTACAGCTTACAGGACGGGACATGCTGCTCGCAATATATTAGGGGTGGAATGGGTCTTACCCACCGGAGAGATTCTAAGAACCGGTTCACTAGCTATTCCCGGAGTCGGCTATTATTGGGGCGAGGGTCCGGGACCAGATGCCAGAGCTATATTAAGAGGTGCCGCGGGACATTTAGGTGCTTTAGGTATAATAACCAGAATGGCGGTTAAGCTCTATCCCTGGCCCGGTCCCTCTGTCTTCCCAACCGAGGGGATAGCACCTGATAAGAGATGTGAACTGCCCAAGGAGAGGTTCAAGTGGTATCTGTTTACTTACCCCACTTTTGAACAGGTAATTGAGGCCATGCGGGAAATTGGCAGAGCTGAGATTGGCGGTATATTGCATCACTGGCCAGCAATATACTTTGATTGGTGGTGGGCAAAATCCAGACAGGAATACTGGAGCACTTGGATAGATGAATACTGGCAGAGAAATGWTAGGAACTGCGTCGCTGTCTGTCTCTGGGGGTTTGCCTCAGAAAGACAGATAGCATATGAAGAGAAAGTGCTCAATCAGATTATWGAGGAAACCGGTGGCAAATTRATACCAGATGAGGTATATCAAAAGTGGGGGYCTTATGCTGCCAACAACTGGATTAGGGACACTAATGGCTGTCGAATAATGCRAATCGCTGGCTCCCTTGGGGCCGACCTYGTAGTGGGTGACTCRCTGGATGATGTCTTGAGAAGTATGTCMAGGGGATGGGAGATATTAGATAGACGTTYCCCGCCTATCTTAGACTACGACCATTGTGATTGGCTCCTTGTTTATGACTTCTGCCACTTTGCTTCCGCAGAAATTGATTTCCCCCATGAAAAAACGGAGGAAGTCTGTCAAGCTGTGCTAAACAGTGCTGCTGAGACTATAGCACAGGATATGAAGGAACAGGTGGTTGAATTCACCATCTGCGTTACCCCAGCTAACCGCACTGGACCAGCCTATACCAATTTCCATCTGATGCTGGCTAAGATAAAAAAGACTCTTGACCCCAATAATGTAGCCAATCCCACCCGATTGATAGATATGGAGAAGATGGAAAAAGCCGAGAGGTCGCTAAGATGAAATTGCTGTCACCGGTAGATAAGATTGATGAAGTAGAGAAAGTTATTCAGGCAGGAGCCAATGAACTTTTCTGCGGTCTTTTAACCTCAGATTGGCACAATAAATATATCGCCGGAGCTATTAACCGGAGACCGGGTGGGGGAGCCAACTTTACCACCTTTGATGAACTGCGGAGCTGTGTTAGTATAGCTCACTCTCATGCCATCCCCGTTTTCCTGACCCTCAATGAGCATTACTATACTCCAAAGCAATATCCCTTTATTCTGGATTATGTAGCTCGAGTAGTAAACATCGGTGTTGATGCCCTGATGGTTGCCGATTTAGCTCTCCTACTGACCATAAAGCAAATGAACATAAACACCAGAATAATTATTAGTACTGGGGGCAATGCCTTTAACTCAGAAACGGTAAAATTTTATCAGGACTTAGGCGCTTCTAGGATAATACTCCCCCGGCATTTAACCTTGAAAGAAATAAACGCTCTAAGTAACAACGTCTCAGATATCGAGCTGGAGACCTTTATCCTTAATTCTCGGTGTCCCAATGTAGATGGCCTTTGTACCTTTCAACATGGACTTGCTGACCAATCCATTAAACCGCTGTATGAAAATGCCTGTATGCTGCCTTATAACATCTCTGTTACCATTCATGATGATATTGAGGAAGGACAAATATCCTGGAAGCGGCAGCATATCTGGCAGACGGTCCATGTTGATGACTATCCATGTGGTGCCTGTGCTCTCTATGAGCTTAATAATATGAATATCGCCAGTGTAAAAATTGTGGGGCGCGGTAACCCAACGGCAAGAAAAATTGCCGATATCATATTTATTCGTTCACTATTGGACTTCTTGGAGAATGAGAAACCGACCCAAGAGCAGTTTTATGAGGTAACACAGAAGCTATACCAGGAAACATATAATCGTCCCTGCCGGGTTTATATGTGCTACTATCCCGAAGCGCTGGTTGAGAAGTTGAAAAATGGAACAGGCAATATTCATCTCAAAGGTTGAAAACCTGAAATATCTTAGTCCTCACTTTTCTAGGCTATATTTTGGCAATGAGTTCTGTGAGCAACTCATCCCATCCGTCACCGAATTAGACCAGGTCCTGGATTTTATTTCGGAAAATAGTCTGGATTTCACCTTTGTCACCCCCTACCTTACTGATAACGGCTTAAGGAGATTAGAGGTACTATTACAGGTAATAGCTAAAAAAAGACCAGATAGTGAAGTTGTTTTTAATGATTATGGGGTGTTACGAATCCTGCGTAGTCGTTATAGTGAGTTGGAGCCGGTAATGGGTCGCTTGCTAAATAGAATGAAACGTGGACCAAGATTGATGATGGTCATAGATAAATTGCCCCAAACTACAGTCGAATACTTTCAGAATTCCAATCTTATCGTTCCCACTCTCATCAAATTCTTGAATGATAATGGAGTTAGACGGGTAGAGTTGGACAATGTGCTCCAGGGCTTTGATTTTTCTCTTGATAATTTAAGCGCATCATTGTATCTACCATTCGCCCAGGTTACCACCACCAGACTTTGTCTCRTCAATTCCTGCGATATTCCARAAAGAGAAGARATGGTAGGGATTTTCCCCTGTAAGCGAGAGTGTCAAAAATAYASCTTYTATTTGAGAAATGAAATTATGYCGGTWATRTTGATACGTAAAGGGAACACCATATTCTTTGARAATAGGGCATTACCYGATAACATCGAGGAGATAGGAATAACTCGTATCGTGACTGAACCAGARATACCGATGTAAAYTRGASTTTCTGTGARTGATTAAAGWCYRARCCTGGYYWATTYAGAGCAAAAACCNAGTAACCCCGTTCTCTCTTRTTGACATAACATTANRAAAYAATTCAAAGCTAACCATATAGGAATTGTTTTCTCAAATTCGTTATAGTATTTTATTCTCTCTCAACTTCAGAGCTAGATTCTCGGCTGCTTCCTCCGGACTTTCGCCCTCTACAATTTCAACCTTAACCTCATGAACGGGAATAAATAGCTTAAGTATATTGGCTCGTCTCTCCTGGGATGGCTCAACCTCCAGGTCTTGAGCATTCCAGACAGTGAACTGCTTCTTTTGTGCTTCCATAACCGCCTTCATAGTAGGCGAGCGAAGGTCACCAATCTCATTACTAGTGGTGACCAGGGCTGGTATTGAGGTCTCAATTACTTCATAGCCATCTGATACTACTCGCTCTACTCTCACCTTCCCATCGCCAATTTCCACCTTCTGAGCCACCGTAATACTCGGGATTCCCAGAATCTCGGCGATTCCTGAGCCTACCTGACCCGCATCCGTATCTGCTGCCTGCCTGCCGCATAGGATAAGGTCATATTTTCCTAGCTTCTTTATCGCAGCGGCCAGTATGTAAGCTGCAGAGTAACTATCAAGGTCTTCAAAAGCATCGTCCTCTAGGAGAACCAGCTCATTAGCACCCACAGCCAAAGATTTTTTCACTACTGGTCTAGCTAACTGTCGTCCCATACTTATCACGGTTATCTTGGTAGGTTGAGTGTCCTTTATCCTGAGAGCAGCCTCCAGCGCGTTCTCATCATTAGGATTCAACACCGGCGGTGTACCTTTGGGCGGGACGGCTCGTTTTGCCTCAGGATCGATTTTAAAAGCTGAGACAGGAGCCTCTGGGTCAAGTATTTGCTTCATACAGACGATTATATCTGTCATTCCTGCTTCCTTTCTACTCCTTACTCAGGGTAAGCACCCCTTTTGGCGAGTATTATAATAGCACAACTGCCGGCTCCTTTTCAATCACTGGCTTCTATTTAGGAAGTTGACGTTCTAATGATTACATACTAAAATAAGGCTGCCGTGAGAATTAGTTCTGAACGGCTTGTAACAGCTAAGAAAGGAGATAAAGTATGGCGGTAAGTACTTGGAGTAGATGGCAAATGGCACGATACAACGCCTACCGATGGCGATATGAACTGATCCTAACCAAGAAGATTGCTCTGGCATTAGGCATGGCATGTGTGGTCGGGCTGGCCGCTCAGCTACGGTTTCCTCTTCCTTGGACACCGGTACCAATTACCGGCCAGACCTTTGCGGTATTGCTGGCTGGTGTTCTTCTTGGCCGGTGGTGGGGAGGTATAAGCTTGACGATATATGTCGGGCTTGGGGCAGCCGGGTTACCCTGGTTCAATGGTGGGACAGGGGGTGTGGGCATTCTAGCTGGACCCACGGGGGGTTATATCATTGGCTTTATCTTGACAGCCCTCTTTCTCGGGCATTTTACCGATAAGTACATCAGGTCAAGAAGCTTCTTTAGTATGCTTGGCTTAATGCTGTTTGCTAATATTGTCTTAATCTATATCCCGGGATTGCTCCAACTCCATCTCTGGTTGAGATTGGTCGGAGGGGAAGCTATCGGTTTCTACCAAGTTCTGGCTATGGGTTTTCTCCCCTTCATAATCGGTGATATAGTTAAGGCTGTTGCTGCGGCAGCTATAACACGGGGGATAACGCCCAAGAAGGCCTATAACGGAGAGGTAGATAAAGATAAATGGGCAAGCTGGCGTATCCCTTGAAGGATATGATATAGTTATAAAGTATATTGACTTAAGGAACACGAGGTTATAACTTGGATAAAGAAAAGAAGGTAGACATCATAAGTAAATTTGGGCTTAGTAAAGGAGACACAGGCTCGACTGAGGTGCAGGTAGCTCTGTTTACAGAGAGGATAAATCAATTAACGGGGCACATGGTGGCTAATCGGCATGATTACCACACACAGCGCAGCTTACTCAAGCTTGTAGGACAAAGGAAAAGGCTACTAGCGTACCTAAGTAAACAGGATGTAGCCCGATATCATAACCTAATTGCTAGGCTCGGTTTACGCAAGTAAAGCCTTCAATAGGGAGGGGTGTTATTGATAGATTCTCAATCGTTTGAGTGTGAGCTTGGGGGTAGAAGTCTCATTATAGGTACAGGAAAGCTTGCCGGGCAGGCCAGTGGAGCAGTAACTATTCACTATGGAGATACTGTGATTCTGGTTACTGCTTGTATCAGTAATGAGCCACGAGAAGGGGTGGATTTTTTGCCACTAACTGTTGACTATGAGGAAAGATTATATGCGGTTGGTAAAATCCCAGGGGGATTTATCAGGAGGGAAGGGCGTCCTACCCAGGAGGCGACCTTAGCTTGTCGGCTTAGTGACCGCCCAGTACGTCCGCTCCTGCCCAAGACCTGGCGAAATGATATTCAGCTGGTGATTACTGTCCTTTCTGCCGACCGGGAAAATGACCCCAGCGTCTTAGCGGTCATTGGTTGCTCTGCTGTCCTATCAATATCAGAAGTACCATTCGATGGTCCCGTAAGTGCGGTTCGTGTTGGCTATATTAATGACGGGTTAGTATTAAATCCAACACTAGCCCAACTGGAGTATAGCCTGCTTGACCTTATTGTGACTAGTACCAAGCAAGCGATAGTAATGGTGGAGGCAGGAGCTCGAGAGGTTACGGAAGATACTGTTATCCAGGCAATCAAATTTGGTCATGAGGCAAACCAAGACATTATTAAGCTCCAGGAAGAGCTTCAGCAGGCATGTGGCAAGCCTAAGATAGAAGCACCTGTTAGAGAAGTTAACCCTGAGGTAGCTCCAGCAATTTCACCACTAGTTGACGGAAGACTAAGCCATGTCCTAAGCCTAACCGAAAAGCAATCACGGGAGCAGTCATTCAGCGAATTAAGGAAGGAAGTAGTCGAGAGTCTAGGTAAGTCATTCGCCACAGAAGACATACTTTCTGCTTTTGAGAATAGGGTTAAAGCTGAGGTAAGAAGCAATATTCTTGATAAGGCACAGCGTATGGGTGGTCGTGGACTGACAGAGGTTCGCCCTCTTACCTGTGAAGTAGGACTTCTACCTCGTACCCATGGCTCAGGACTATTCACTCGTGGTGAAACACAAGTACTGACAATTACTACTCTGGGTTCTGTCGGAAAGGAACAGCCGCTTGATGGATTGGGTATAGAGGAGTCTAAACGCTTCATGCATCACTATAATTTCCCTCCCTTCTCCACTGGTGAGGTGAAACGTATGGGTACTACGGGGCGTCGTGAGATTGGGCATGGTGCTCTGGCGGAACGGGCTATTCTACCAGTACTACCTGATGCTGAAGATTTCCCCTATACTATTCGCCTTGTCTCGGAGGTTCTGAGTTCCAGCGGCAGCACATCTATGGCCAGCGTTTGTGCTAGCAGTTTATCCCTAATGGATGCCGGAATACCTGTAAAGAGAACAGTAGCTGGAATAGCTATGGGTTTGATAACTGGTGATAAGGGTAACTATGCCATCCTCACCGATATTGAGGGTGTAGAAGATGCCTACGGTGATATGGACTTTAAGGTAGCTGGTACTACAGAAGGCATCACTGCGCTACAAATGGATATTAAGCTCAAGAGCATAGACCTTGAAATTCTGGAAAAGGCATTAGACCAAGCCCGAGAAGCTCGCTTATTTATCTTGGAGGTAATGGGGCAGACTATCAATGCCAGTCGGCCTGAGCTAAGTCGATACGCACCTCAAATGATTAAAATAACGATTGACCCTGATAAGATTGGCAGTGTGATAGGTGCTGGAGGCAAAACAATCAGGTCAATTATTGAACAAACTAAAGCCACTATTGATATTGGGAATGATGGTACAGTGATTATCGGTTCGCCTGATAAGGAAGCAGCTCAGAGGGCCATCGAGATTATCGAGGCTTTAACTAAGGAAGTGGAAGTTGGGAGTATCCATACCGGGAAAGTAACGCGTCTGATGAGCTTCGGCGCTATGGTAGAGATCCTTCCCGGCAAAGAAGGACTGGTTCACGTTAGTGAGCTTGCTGAACATCGGGTATCCAGTGTTGAGGATGTAGTTAAAGTAGGTGATGAGATTACAGTCAAAGTAATTGGAATTGATAATCTGGGCAGGGTAAACCTATCACGACGGGCTGTGTTTGAAAAGCTGCCTCGGGAGCCCGGTGATAGAATGAATGATTCACAGACTGCAGACTACCCGTTTAGGACACAGCGTGAGTCTCGCTCCCCTAGAAATAAGTGACCATGGACAGAGGTAAACAATGGAAAAGGAGGTCACTTTGACAGAAGGGCTGGCTCGTACAGAAGAAGTTGAGTCATGAAGCCAATAAGGGTAGTAGTTCATGGTGCATTAGGTAGGATGGGACGAGAGATAGTTAATGCCTTATGCCATGAACCTGAAATACAATTAGTAGGCGCTGTAGAATTGCAGGTCTCTGATGATTACCTGACTCTACCTGATAACTCTGGTGCAGTGCCCTTTTCCTCCGACTTGGGCTATATCCTCACCAGCTGCCAGCCTGATGTACTAGTAGATTTCACCATTCGAAAAGTTACTATGCCTGCAGTGCGTGCCGCCACTGAACATGGTGTTAACTTGGTAATAGGAACCACAGGGTTAACTGCCGATGAACTTAATGAGATTGAACAACTAGTGCAAGCTCACCAGGTTGGGGCTATAGTAGCTCCAAATTTTGCTTTGGGAGCAATTCTCATGATACACCTAGCCAAGGTAGCCGCTAAGTACCTAGACTATGCCGAAATTATAGAGCTACACCACCACCTAAAAGCTGACGCTCCTTCAGGAACTGCCCTAACTACAGCCAAAGCAATGGTAACAGCCAGAGGTAAACCATTCTCTCGCCCCCCAGAACAAGGTAAGACCTCAGATAGCCGGGGAGAGCAAGTTGAAGGTATTACTATTCATAGCGTACGTCTACCTGGTCTTCTAGCCCATCAAGAGGTACTGCTAGGCGGACCAGGGCAAACGCTAAGCATAAGACATGATACCATTAGCCGAGAATGCTTTATGCCGGGTGCTATACTAGCCATTAAGGAAGTAGTCAAGCGAAAAGGGTTAGTTTACGGTCTAGACAACCTGCTCGGTTTATAGGAGGGAGGGTGATAAAGGGATACAGAGTGGCTATTGTTGGTGCTACCGGACTCGTCGGGCAGGAGTTCATCAAGGTTCTAGAGCAACATAACTTTCCTGTGACTTCAATCCGTCTTTTAACCTCAGACCGTTCAGCAGGCAAAAAGCTATTTGTTAATCAACAGGAGATTAAGGTTGAAGAGACTGCACCTGAGTCCTTTCAGGAAATTGATATTGCCCTCTTCTCGGCTGGCACTGAGGTTAGTCGCCACTTCTCACCTATAGCCGCCCAATCAGGAGCTGTGGTCATTGATAATAGCTCTGCCTTTAGAATGGTAGCTGAAGTGCCCCTAGTAGTCCCTGAGGTCAATCCTGAAGATATTAAACAGCACAGAGGGATTATAGCTAATCCCAATTGCTCTACAATTCAGTTGGTAGTAGCTCTATACCCACTACATAAGGTTAACCCTATCAAACGCATTATTGTCGATACTTATCAGGCAGTGTCAGGTACCGGTTCTGCAGCAGTAGACGAACTAACAGTACAAGTCAGACAAGTGCTAGAGGGACAGGCCACTATTCCCCATGTTTACCCTCATCAGATAGCCTTTAATTTGCTACCCGAAATAGATGTTTTCTTGGATAACGGCTATACTAAGGAAGAGTGGAAGCTGGTAGAAGAAACAAGGAAGATAATGCATGCTGAGGATATAGCTATTTCGGCTACCTGTGTGCGGGCCCCGGTATTTACAGGACACAGTGAGGCGATTCATGTTGAATTCTCCCAGCCAATGTCTCCCGAGGAAGCACGGCATATTCTTGCCCAGACACCGGGAGTTAGAATATTAGATGACCCGGCTATTAGTCTTTATCCTCAGGCGTGGTCGGCAGTTGGTAGCGATGAGGTTCTTATCGGACGTATTCGTCGTGATACCTCTCACCCACATGGTTTGGCTATGTGGGTTGTAGCTGACAACTTACGCAAAGGGGCTGCCTTAAATGCAGTCCAGATTGCCAGAGAGATGATTAAAAGAAATTGGTTACATCCGAGGGCGAAAAATGAAAAAATTAGGACAATTACTGACAGCTATGGTAACCCCCTTTAATGAAGAAGGGGCAGTTGACTATGAACAGGCTAATAAGTTGGCCTTAGCCTTACTCAACTCAGGAAGTGAAGGCCTGGTGGTGGTGGGTACAACCGGAGAATCACCTACCCTTATCCGAGAGGAAGAACTACGCCTGTTCAGCGAGGTGAAATCAGCAGTAGACCAGCGAGGGGCAGTAATAGCTGGCACTGGTAGCAACAGCACGGCTGAGGCTCTAGAAACGACCAAAGAAGCAGAACGAATCGGGGTCGATGCTTGCCTATTAGTAGTCCCCTACTATAATAAACCTACCCAAGAAGGCTTATACCAACACTTCAAGACTATTGCTCAAAGCACTAGCTTACCATGCATCCTTTATAATGTGCCGTCACGCACCGTTACTAACCTATCAGCAGAAACGATTATCAAACTAAGCCATATAGACAATATTATCGGGGTCAAGGAAGCCAGCGGTAACCTAGACCAAGTTTCTAATATTATCAATGGTGCCAAGGAAGGTTTCCTTGTCTGGAGTGGCAATGATAGTGATACCTTCCCCATACTAGCCCTGGGGGGCTATGGCATGATTAGTGTCGCCTCGCACTTGGTTGGTAACCAAATCAGACGAATGCTCGATAACGTTATCAGTGGTAAAGTGGAAGAAGCTGCCAGTACGCACCGTCACCTACTGCCCTTATTTAATGCCCTGTTTATTGTCTCCAACCCTATTCCAATTAAATATGCTCTTAACTATATCGGCTTTAATGTAGGTAAGCCACGCCTGCCTCTCACTGAGCTTGATGAAAAGTCAGCCGCTTTTATTAAAGACACGCTCAAAAACTATCAAATTGACCTGCCTCTATAATGAGAGGAAATCCCCAGCGCGCTGAAAGTATTACACTAAAAGATAGGCGTCTTATAGATGTTTTCCTCCCGCCCTGGTCCTACGCAGATAAGGTTTACCGGGCAGGAGGTGAGCTCTTCCAGTCTGGCTATATACTGGCGAGCCTCGATAGGCAATTGTTCATACTGGCGAATGTGTCTGATGGAAGCTTGCCAGCCGGGTAGCTCCTCATAGATGGGTTGACACCGCTCTAAAGCAGCCACACTAGCTGGGAAATAATCAGTTTTGTCCCCGTCCAGTTCATAACCCACACATATCTTCAATTGAGCAAAACCA
The DNA here is from genome assembly GCA_011192075.1 of Dehalococcoidia bacterium. Taxonomy (GTDB): domain Bacteria; phylum Chloroflexota; class Dehalococcoidia; order Dehalococcoidales; family S120; genus S120. The sequence continues at coordinate 15,086 of DUER01000136.1, forward strand.
TCAAGAATGTCAAGGCGGGTGACTACTATCCCGGTGAAGCCATTAATTCGGGTGCTAAACCGAGCCGCCACAGCATCAAACCAGCCACAGCGACGAGGTCTGCCGGTGGTAGTACCATACTCATGAGCCCGATCCCGAATCAAGTCACCGATTTCATCCTTCAGTTCAGTAGGCATGGGACCAGCCCCAACTCTGGTGCAGTAAGCCTTGAATACCCCTAGAGCACGATTAATTCTAAATGGGCTTAGACCGGCACCCAAACAGCTTCCTCCCACTAGCGGTGAAGAGGAGGTAGTGTAAGGATAGGTGCCAAAATCGGGGTCAAGTAAAGCTCCTTGCGCCCCCTCCAATAAAACTAGCTCTTCCCGGCTCAACGCTTCCTCCAGCATTGTGGCTGTCTCTCGAATATGGGGAGCCAGGCGCTCCCCATACCGGCAATACTTACCATATACTTCGTCCAACGGTAGGGGACTAACCCCATAAATTTTGGTCAGCATGATGTTCTTGTAATCGAGTATAAAGCGCAGCCGCTCCAGTAGCACTTCTTCATCTAAAAGGTCGCCAGTTCTAATACCTAACCTAGCCACTTTATCAGCGAAGGCAGGGCCTATGCCCCTGCGTGTGGTACCTATTGCCTTTCCTGCCCGCGATTCCTCTTCCAAACCATCAAGAAGGATGTGATAGGGCATAATCAGATGAGCCCGGTCACTAATAAATAGCCTAGTAGTATCTACGCCGCGCTGATTAAGCTGGTCTAACTCGTCAATTAACACAGCAGGGTTAATCACCACGCCATTACCAATGATACAAACAGCGTGGGGTGAAAAAATACCAACCGGAACGAGATGTAGTTTGAACTCACCATAGGGGTTAATCACCGTATGCCCGGCATTATCACCACCGGAAAAACGGACGATTACCTGTGCTTCTTGAGCAAGTAGGTCAACCACCTTACCTTTCCCCTCGTCCCCCCATTGACCTCCAATAATAGCAATAGTTGACATCAGTTCTCTTATATACTATTCTCTCGCCATATAGCTATTGCCCCAGTAGTGAAGTACCAATCCACTACCAGCAAACTCAATGACAAGGCCAATCACCACTACCCATTCCCAACCTATAACTTTGGAAATAATCCTGAATGTAACCTATAACAAAACTAGCGTCTTGCGAGAACAGTCCTCCCACTATTTATAACATAAACACAGCTAGAAATAAACCGTTTCCTTAGCAGTTTTAGAGGGACTGCACTCCATTTAGGGAAATTGCCTTCCCCTTGTTAAGGAGGGGGGATAAGCTTAACATTTCTAGAAGCTGCTTATTTTTTTGTTTGTTGCCATACATGAACTAGCCTGTGTCCGACGGTGACAAAGCTGAATACCACTATTATAAACAAGGCAATAACAATCTGGTTTACTAGCAGACCTACTACTAGCACAACAACCCTCTCGGCTCGAGTAAATAATCCCACTTGACACTCCAAACCCATCGCTTCCGCTCTAGCCCTGATGTAGCTTACTAATGGTGAGACGAATAAGGCAATACCAACGAGTAAAATTGACCATTTCTTGGCAAGAAAAGTAAATAGAACCGACTGTTCTTCTACAAGTAAAAATAGGACTAAAACGCCCAGTAGCAGTGCTGCCTCAGATAAACGGTCAAGTGTGGAGTCAAGAATGCCGCCGAAACGGGTAGTGCGATTAGTCCAACGAGCCAGAGCTCCATCCAGAATATCAAAAAAACCAGCAAAGAGCACCATTAGACCAGCAGCAAGAAGATGTTCTGTAGCAATAAGTGCCGCAGCGCCAACAGTCACTAGGAAACCAAGCAAGGTTAGAGCATTGGGTGATATGGGCGTTGCAGCTAAAAGCTGCACTACTGGTTCAGTAACTCGATAGGCTATGGTCTTACGAACTTGGGGCAATTTTACCATTGGCACTGTTTCTCTGAGTTAGCATTACTTAACCTATCTTTTACCTCTTAATTAGACCAAGCGGCAAGGCTTCCCATTTCGGGGTCAACCTGTGTAGCAGGTTGACTAAGCACCTTAACATAATAATTGTATACCCTTTGGGCAATCTGCTGCCAGCTATAGTCTAGCGCTTTAGCTCTACCCTTAGCTCCCATCTGGTGACGGAGTAATTCGTCAGTCATAAGAGAAATTAGAGCCTGGGCTAAGCTTCTCTTATCTCTTGGTGGCACCAATAACCCCTCAACGCCGTGATTTACTACGGTGGCATAACCCGCTATATTCGAGGCAACAATTGGTTTACCAATAGCCATGGCCTCAAGCAAAACTATACCAAAGCTTTCACCACTTGTAGCCGGGGCACAAAAAATATCAGCCGTTTTATAATATCTGGGTAGTTCGTCGTAGCCTACATGGCCAACAAAGACAACATCCTTTATACCTTTCCGCATAATGTGCTTTTCATACTTATTACGCAGCCTGGTGCCAGGACCCACTACAATAAGTCGGGAGTCAGGGACTTCTCTCTTAGCTTGCTGATAAGCCTCAAGAAGATAGTTCAAGCCCTTTCGTTTCTCCAGACGACCAACAAACAGGATATTCACCTTCCCATCACAGAATTCATCAATAGGCAATACATCGGGGGAAAAATGCTCTAAATCTACACCATTAGGGATAACCGTGTAGTATCCGGGTAGATGCCTGTTGGCGAACTCCATGGCTGGTTTAGATACAGCAATTCTGCCGTTAAGCTTGAGAAACCACCTCCTTAAAAAAATGGTGCTGATAGGCTTGCCAAAGTTATATGAAGGTTTGCCATCATGAGCATGAAAAGTACCCACATTCGCTGTTTGAGATAACCGTAGCACAGTAGTACATAACATTGGCATTAAAGGTTCGTGAAGGTGGATAATATCAAACTTTTCTGCATCAAGCACTGCCTTTATTGAAGAGGACAACCGAATCGATATGGTAACTCGACAAATAGAGCCGCCAGCTGGGATAGGTCGAGGTTTGCCTATAGGTATGAATCTATCGCCGAAACTGGAAACAGCTTTAGAGGCAGGGGCAATCACCTTCACCTCATGCCCCATCAGGCTAAGATAATGCTCGAGACAAGAAATATGGTTGGTAACACCACCGGGGTAAGCAAAGTCATAGGGAGAAACCAATGCTATCTTCATAAGTTGCTGCCTAAAGCCTCCACCAACCTAACTTAGACTATTTTTTAGAAGCATGGACTTTCTCTGCCACTGGCTGGGGAATAGAAATGAACTCTTCCACCATCCGACGAGCTTCATCATCAGTATATTGAATAGCCGGTGATTTCATGAAGTAAGCAGAGGGGGCTATCAATGCTCCTTTGAGTCCACGGTCTAAGGCGAGTTTACTGCACCTTATAGCATCGATAACTACCCCGGCTGAGTTAGGACTATCCCACACCTCAAGTTTTAGCTCCAGGTTCAGAGGAACATCGCCGAAGGTCTGTCCCTCCATCCTGATATGGCAAAACTTGCGGTCAGCCAGCCAGGGGACATAATCACTGGGACCGACATGGATATTATCAGAGCTAAGCTTATAATCCAGTTGAGAGGTAACTGCGGTAGTTTTAGATATTTTCTTAGACTCAAGGCGTTCCCGCTCTAACATATTATAGAAGTCAGTGTTACCACCAAAGTTCAATTGATAGGTTCGCTCCAGCCTAACCCCACGGTCCCTAAACAGTCTGGTAAGGACACGGTGGACAATAGTAGCTCCAACCTGGGATTTTATATCATCACCAATAACAGGAAGCCCCCTTTCAGTAAAGCGTTCCTGCCAGTACCTTTCTCGAGCAATAAAAACTGGGATACAGTTAATAAAACCACAGCCAGCGGCCAGCACCTGCTCAATGTACCACTTAGTTGCCTCTTCGCTCCCCACAGGCAGGTAGTTAATCACCACATCGGTTTGGGTTTCCTTAAGGATTTTAACTATATCAGCAGTTGGACCCGGTGCTTTCTCTATTATTTGAGACAAATACTTACCCAGACCATCATGAGTCATACCCCGCTGAATTTTTACGCCTGTAGTTAGTACCTCACAAAATTTAAAGGTATTATTGGGCGGGGTAAAAATTGCCTGGGCTAAGTCTTTGCCCACCTTATTCTTATCAATATCAAAGGCAGCTACGAAATTGATATCGCTTATATGGTATCCCCCAAGATTAACATGCATAAGCCCAGGCACAAATTCAGTCTCCTTCGCCTTCTTATAGTAGTAAACACCTTGAATTAGCGAGGAGGCACAATTACCCACTCCTATTATGGCTACATTTATATTACCCAAGATTTAACCTCCTTCCTTTGTAATAGTAGAAACCATTACAAGAGGCTTACTCAGTTATTCTAACTCATGTTAGTCCCAACTATCAACCATTAACTTTCGTAAGAGGTAAAAAGTCTATGACTTTCATACGCACACTTCATTGAGCAACAGTGTCTATCACCAATTAAGTTAATCAGGCGTGCTTTAGTTAATAACTATCACGCTATTGCTCTTGCTGACCATATTACTACTGGTGAACTAAGCCATAATTAAGGAAGCAGCCAAAGTATGTACCTTAGCTCGGTCATACCGAAATATCTTCGCCATCCCCAGTCAAAAACTACCTGCATTCCGGCTCAGGCCATTACTGAAACCGCAAAAAGGCACAGAATGGGGGCTTGGATTACGCTAGTTCACGGCAAAATAACCCCCGTCTTTATTGAAAAAGACTCCACAGTCTAGCCCTACCCAAACCCCCAAGTTCACACTTTCGCCCAACCCTAATCTTCTAAGCCTACAAGGCATTTACTAGCTACTGATTAGCCTTGACCAATTCTGAATACCTTAGTCCCACACACTGGGCAGACCCCCTTCGTGGCTGGTCTATTATTCTTCAGGGTAATCCGCTCAGGATTCTTTATCTCTACTTTATTCCTACACTTAAAACAATATGCTTGCAACCTGCGTCACCTCCTTTAAAAATAGAGCGTGTCTACTGCCTCAGTTCACTTTCGAATTTGGCTTTGGTATTACTCTGTTTACTTAATAATTGGTCCCCCAATCGACAGCTTGGGCGCCTGATAAACTGTGTTGGTGATAAAGGCAGTTGAGAGGTAGATAACCATTATAGCCCAGATAAGGAAACAGTAACCAGATGCGTTCAATGGGAAGTCGCCAAAGGCTGTTCCGTTTATCAAACCTGCAGCCAAGAAGGCGAGTCCCACACCAAGCACAATAAACGCCAAGAATATGAGCCAGGAAACCTTGCCCACGCTGGGCAAAAACAAGAAAAATAATAGAGAGATGCCGGCGGCGAAAAATCCAGCGATACGTAGATCAGCCTGTAATATATCTGGTGCTCCTCCTAGGTTAGCAAAGGTCCAACCGACGTAAGCCAATATGGAGCCGAGGCCAAGGAATATGAGTGCCCCAAATACCATGTTAATTGAGCCCAACAGTATATCGCCTCTCCGCAGCGAGATTACGCCCAGTGGCAAAGTAACTAAACCGCACATAATAAGGAAGATGCCCATGATTGGTATAGCTCCTGGGTTGAACCACCCCATTAACAGACCAAATATGCCAATACAGGCTACGCCCACCATGTAAAGCACTGCTGGTGTTGCCATCGCCCATTGCGGGCCTTTTTCTTCAGCCATTTAAATCCTCCTTTTTTATATTTGAACTGGCTGCATACAGCATTTTACATTTAGCATCACCCCCTGCTCATAAATTGTCGGCTAGGGTGCTAGAATCTTCTACAATATTGGCTATTTCTACGCCAGCAATATGATTGCCCTTCTATTCCCTTTCTAAGTTAGCTTGAACTATATCCCTTTATACCCAACTTGTCAAGACTATTTAACCATTTATTGACTAAAATAATAGAAATTTAGTAATTTAGTAGCTAGGGACCGGTTACAAAAACCTTCTCAGGTTGCCACTGCCCTCTTTCAGGGTTGAAACGCATCACACCTAAGAAGCGCCCATCACAGGTATAGACGCGGCAACGATTCTCAACGGAATGCCAGGCTGGACTGTTATCATTCTCCATAACTAAGGGACGCCCGTTCCTTATAGCTTGCCCTGTATCATCATTGACCACCATAGCCATCCAATGTGAGAGGATAATATCTACCGGATAAATAAAGTGTTGCCAGTAGCCGTAGTGAAAGGCATCCTCAAGTTGAGGTATTGAAACTGAGTCCCTTATATCAAAAAGGCTACATCTCGAACGAACTAGGCTCTTTAAATTAGCACCACAACCCAGAGCTTGCCCTAAATCATGAGCTAGTGAGCGGATATAGGTACCCTTACCACATTCTATTTCTATAGTGGCTACAGGCGGTCGCCAATCTATAAGCTCCAGACGATGGATTTTAATTAGCCGGCTTCGTGGTTCGACTTTAATGCCAGCCCGTGCCAATTGATAGAGTGGCTTACCGTGATGCTTTATCGCACTATATATTGGAGGGGTCTGCTGTATCGAACCGCGGAAAGGGGCGAGTGCCGACTCCAATTGTTCCTGGCTAATCCCAGAAGGGTCTTTCTTGAGGGTAATCTTGCCACTGGCATCATAGGTATCTGTAGCTACACCCAATTCAATCTGAGCCCGGTAAGCCTTGGTTGAATCGACTATAAATTCAATAACACGTGTCCCTTGACCAAGGCAGACGGGTAAAACACCTGTAGCTGTAGGGTCAAGAGTACCAGCATGCCCGACACGCTGCTCCCCACTCAGCCGTTTCACTATAGCTACAATACTAAAAGAAGTCTTACCCCAAGGTTTATTAATGTTTAGTATGCCATCCATAATCAACTCCTGTACTAGTCAGGAGTATTATTGGTGTTAACTTGCTCAATAAGCTCTAGGAGGTGGGTTCCCTGCTTAATAGAATCATCCCATTGGAAGCTAAGTTCGGGAATACGTCGCAACTTTAGACGCCTAGCTAGCTCGTTACGTAGGAAACCTGAAGCAGCGGCTAGTCCGCTTAGCATCTCTTGCTTTTTTTCCTCACTGCTAATACAGCTTATAAATATCTTAGCATATCTCAGGTCGGGAGAAGCGGAAACCTCGGTTACTGTAATAAAATCACCAAGTCGTGGATCTTTGACTTGGCGCTGAAGTAATTCACTAATTTCCCGGCGAATGAGATTATTCACCCGCTCAATACGATGTGCCATAAATAGGCTCCATTAAAGATTACTACCTCTTTTCCCTCCTGAAAAATTCCAGTATATCACCAACTTCAAAGTCACCAAAGTCTTTGATACCTACGCCGCACTCATAACCGCTAGCCACTTCCTTGATATCATCCTTAAAGCGTTTCAGACTGCTAACAACAGATTCACGCACCACTTGCTCCCCACGCCATACCCTAGCTGTGACCCCCAGACTCACCTTACCTTTGCTCACATAGACACCAGCTATCTTTTCCCTTTTACCACTGGTAAATATAGCCCGTACCTCAGCTTGCCCATCGACAATCTCAACATAGGAAGGCTCCAACATGCCTTTAACCGCCTTACCTACATCGTCTACCAAATTGTAAATCACATCATAATGACGGATGCTTATTCCTTCTACATCAGCTAATCGCCGTGCCCCTGGTTCAGAACCAGTATTAAAACCAATAATAAGTCCCTTAGAAGCAATGGCTAACATAACATCACTCTCAGTAATATTGCCAGTGCCACTATGGATAGCCCTAACCCGGACTTCCTCAGTTCCTAGCTGCTGCAGAGAACTTCTTATGGGGTCAATACTGCCTTGAACATCAACTTTGAGAATAACATTAAGCTCTTTTACTCTGCCGGCAGCTATTTGGTCAAAGAGATTACTAAGGCTCACTGGTTTAGGTACTAGTGACGACTCAGTCTGTATCTCGGACTGACGCTTTTGTATTAAAGCCCGTGTTTGATGCTCACCAGCCACAGCAGCTAGCATATCTCCTACCTGAGGCACACTATCTAAGCCAAGGATTTGAACGGGGGTAGCTGGCTCAGCTTTCCTCACCCGCTTACCCATATCATTAAACATAGCCTTTATCCTACCCCATGTAGTACCAATTACAACAGTGTCGCTAAGTCGTAAGGTTCCTGTCTGAACCAGTACTGTAGCCAACGGTCCCTTAGTCTTGTTCAAAGCCGCTTCAATAACTACCCCTGCTGCTGGTTGAGAAGGATTTGCCCTAAGGTTCTCCATCTCAGCCACGAGCAAAATGTTTTCTAACAGCTCAGAGATGCCTTCCTTCTCTTTAGCTGAAATCAGAACGCAAACTACATCGCCTCCCCATTCTTCAATAAGCAAACCGGCATCAGCTAACTGTTGCTTAACCAGCTCAGGGTTAGCATTGGATTTATCAATTTTATTGATAGCCACTACAATCGGCACTCCAGCTGCCCGGGCGTGGTCTATAGCTTCTAAAGTCTGTGGCATTACCCCATCGTCAGCAGCCACTACCAAAACAGTGGTGTCAGTTACCTGAGCTCCACGAGCTCGCATAGCAGTAAAGGCTTCATGACCCGGGGTATCCAAGAAAGTGACTTTCTGCCCATCGACCTCTACCTGATAGGCACCGATGTGCTGGGTTATGCCCCCAGCTTCGGTAGCCATTACATTAGTCTGTCGAATAGCATCCAAAAGTCTGGTCTTGCCATGATTAACATGCCCCATAATGGTAACTACTGGAGGTCGCGGCTGCAGACCACCGAGTTCCTCATCCTGGAGTTGCTGGCGCCTTCCAATACCACCACTGGCCAACTTTCGAGGCTTCAGGCGTGCTTCATAACCAAAAGCGGCAGCTACCACTGCCGCTTTTTCATAGTCAATGACCTGGTTAATATTGGCCATAATACCATTCCTCATCAGTTGTTTAATAATGGCTATAGCACTAACCAGTAAAAGTTCTGCTAATTGCCTCACACTTAAGGTTTGGGGGATTTCAATTAAGCGCACCCCCGGTGACGGAGCAGTATCACTAACCGTCTCCCCTGTTGGTTCATTTGCCCTTACCACTAATCCACTCCTTGTAGTAGGTCTTCCCCATATCTAAAGTGCTGAAAAGGTCTTTAAGGACTTTTCAACACAGCTTTTCAGCGGCCCTAAATAGCTGCTCCCTATTATCTTGGGTGATAGTAGTTCGCAAAGCATGCTTTAGTTGACTACCCTTTAGCCCAATCTCCCAACACTCCAGGCACAAATAAGCACCACGTCCTGCCTTCTTGCCGCTACTGTCAACCTCTACGCTGCCATCAGAAATACGGACCAAGCGGATTAGCTCCCGCTTAGGCCTTACCTTACGACAAGCAACACAGGTGCGCTGAGGTATATGATTCCTAATATTCCTCATCATCCATAGGAATTTCTGGCGTTCGGTGCCGTTTCTTTAGCTTGACGCCATCTTCAGCAGTTCTGTCGTGAGTGCCTTTCCTTTTCTTCCTTGGTTTAGCTTCAACTTTAGTCGGCATAGACACTGAAATATCCTCGGCAAACCGAAGCTGAGGTTTTTCCGCTGTTAGCTGTGGTTCAAAAGAAACTAGCGAAGGAATAGGTGTAGTATCAAGAGCAGGTGAAGGCTCAGCTTCTTCTGCCCTAGCAGGCACTAAAACTGACTCTGTAGTAGCTAGCGTTTCAGATGGAACCTCCTCGCCCACTACGGTCTCTTCTCCAATCTCAGTTAAAAGCTCAGCTTCCGCCACTCTTTCTGCCTCAGCAACCGAGGCACTCTTAATGTCGATCCGCCATCCAGTGAGCTTAACCGCTAGTCTAACATTCTGCCCCTCTTTACCGATGGCTAATGAAAGCTGCCTATCAGGGATAACTACAGTAGCTATCTCCTCTCTATCATTCAGGTCAACACTTAATACCCGGGCTGGGCTAAGAGCATTAGCAATAAGAATAGAGGCGCCTGGATTCCACATAACGACATCAATCTTTTCACCATTTAACTCATTCACAATATTTTGTATTCTGATACCACGCAATCCAACACAGCAACCAACTGGGTCAATGCCATCTTGGCGTGCAGCTACAGCTATTTTACTCCGAAATCCAGCTTCGCGGGCAATTGATTTTAACTCCACTAGCCCACTAAAAACCTCAGGGACTTCCAACTCGAAAAGTCGACGAAGTAAATCTGGGTGAGAACGCGATACTATTACCCGGGGCCCTCGGTTGGTCCGCACCACTTCCAAAAGGTAAACCTTAAGCCTTTGGCCTACTCGGTATCTCTCGTTGGGCACCTGCTCAACGGCGGGCAGTATTGCCTCTGTTCGACCCAAGTCAATAAATATCTGCCTAGACTCAATACGGTGCACCAACCCAGTGACAATATCGCCTTCTTTACCAGCATATTCCTCAAATATAGCGCTGTGCTCTGCTTCATGAAGACGCTGTAGAATAACCTGCTTTGCCGTTTGAGCAGCAATGCGCCCTGCGTTATGCGGGGTAGCTTCCACCTCAATAGTCTCATCAATCTGAATATCCGGTTTGACTCGGCGTGCCTCATCCAATGATATCTCGTAGCGACCATCCGAAGGCACCTCAACTACAGTTTTCTCAGCCCACACCTTGACCCCACCGGTATTAGGATTAATCTTAACCCGAATATTCTGGTTAGCAGCAAAATTATCCTTTTTATAAGCTGATACCAGCGCTGCCTCTACCGCTCCAATAACTGTCTCCTTAGGCAGGTTTTTCTCAGCCGAGAGTTGGGTAATAGCGATGAGAAAATCACTCTTCATCTCGGATTAAAATCTCCAATCCTCCTATTTCCCTATACAACAAAAAAGTGGGAATAAAACCCACTTAACTACATAACCTTTTTATTTATTTAAGTATATCACAAGCAGGTTCAAGATGCAAGCTATGTCAAGAATAAGGTTACATTCAAAAGTTGAATTTTCCCAACTCACCCAGCTGTCAAGTAGGGGAGAGTTTTTTCTCAAGAGAGTTTCAGCCCATTTAGGGCATAAGTATTTTCTCTCGCAAACGAACACCCGCTAAGTTCTTGGACACCGTACACCACGGTATATGCCATCCAATCTCTATGTTCATGACCATCACTTTACTAAGACGATGTGCCGTTGCCACTGGGGTAAGCTGTGGGGGAAATCAGAGCGGAAATGAGCCCCTCGGCTCTCTTCCCTAAGCAAGGCTGCTTCGGTCACTAATCGACCGCATAATATCAGGTTGCTTAGCTCATAGGTAGGACGGTCTACAGGTTGGGGTAAGGACTTTTGCCAGGCAGCCATGATATCTGCTACCTGGGTCAGGCTTTCTATATCGCGTATGATACCTACTTTATCCCAGTGCAGTTGCTGCAAGGTGGAGAAGCTAGGTGCCGGCAAAACCTCAGGGACTTGCCTCCAGCTAAGCGAGTGGTGAACCTCAACACTTCTACTGACAGGAGGTGCCTTGGTCTCAGCTCCCTTTCCGATTCTCTCTATAATTCTCTTGCTGAATACGAGCACTTCAATCATTGAGTTTGAGGCCAGCCGGTTTGCCCCATGGACGCCGGTGCAGGCAGTTTCACCAACGGCGAATAATCCAGCTATGTTGGTTTCACCCCAGATATTAGTCTTGGTACCGCCCATCATGTAATGGGCAGCCGGGGCTACTGGTACCAGACCTTTGGTGACATTTAGCCCATGGTCCAGGCAGAAGCGGTATATATGAGGAAACCGGGTAGTAGTAACCTTGTGCGGTAAATGGGTAGCATCAATGAAGACCCTATCTGAGCCTGTCCTTTCCATCTCATAGACAATGCTGCGAGCTACTATATCCCGTGGTGCTAGGTCACCATCAGGTGTATAGTCAGGCATAAAGTGATGCCCTTCTGTATTGCGCAGTGTCCCCCCTTCACCCCTGACCGCTTCCGATATAAGGAACGGAGTTACCCCAGGTAGGCGTAAAGCAGTAGGGTGAAACTGGAAAAACTCCATATCAATAATTTCAGCTCCAGCATTAAAGGCAAGAGCTACACCATCACCAGTGGCTATTTCCGAGTTAGTACTAAACTTATATAACTGTCCAGCACCCCCAGAAGCTAAAATTAGGGAGCGGCAGCCGAATTCCTCAACAGAGCTGGTACGACAATCAAGGGCTCTTACCCCGCTAACTTGCTCCTTTTCTACCAGGATCTCAGTCGCCAGACAATCTTCAAGTACCTGGATTTTAGAATCATGCACCCTTTCACTTAGAGTAACTTCAATATGTTCACCAGTGGCATCACCACCAGCATGCAGGATACGGGGCACACTGTGAGCTGCCTCCATAGTGAGGGCAATCTCACCGTTAAGTGTGTCAAAAGGTACGCCAAAATTGACCAAATCAGTAATACGGTCAGAAGCCTCATCTACCAAAATACGCACTGCCTCTTCATCACATAGGCCGTCTCCAGCAGCTATGGTATCGTGAAAGTGGATCTCAGGTGAATCATTCTTGCTTATGGCGGCAGCAATACCCCCCTGGGCATGCCTAGTATTACAGTCTCCAATACTACCTTTGGTTATAATAAGCACACTCCCTTGCTCTTTAGCCAGTAAGGCAGTATAAAGCCCAGCAATACCGCTACCAACAATAACATAGTCATATTGGTTCATTAGCTTTCGTCCACCCGGTATCTGGCTTTTCCCTCCTGATACAGGTCTCCACCATAAATATCATTTATCACAGTTACTGGGAAATCTTCTACTTCTAGGCGACGAATTGCCTCCGCACCCAGCTCCTCGTAGGCTATTACCTCTGCTTTCTTGATACTCTTAGAGATGAGAGCGCCGGCACCACCTATGGCAGCAAAATACACCGCCTTGTATTTTTTCATGGTATCTTTCACCACTTGCGAGCGCATACCTTTGCCAATCATCCCTTTAAGCCCCTCGGCTATCAAGCAGGGTGAGTAGCTATCCATACGACCACTGGTAGTAGGCCCGGCAGACCCGATTGGTTGGCCTGGTTTAGCTGGGGAAGGTCCCATAAAGTATATCGTTTGCCCCATAATATCAAATGGCAGTGGCTTCCCTTGCTCCAGAGCCTCAACCATCCTCTTATGGGCAGCATCCCGCCCAACATACATAATACCAGTAAGCAAAACATTATCCCCAGCTTTAAGGTCTTGTAAAATTTCATCAGTTAACGGCAACGTAACCCTTTTAGTCATTATTATCCTTCTATTAGACTTTCAATCCTTTTAAAATATCTTGGGCAATAATGCTCCTCTGAAGTTCCAGTGCCAGCTCGGTGGCACTGGTGGCTAAAGCATGACGACATAACCTTTCCATAGGCAGTCCACCCATATAGGGTGGTCCATTGAAAATGTGAGCCACTCTATCAGCAACACTGTGAACCATCTCGGTAGCGAATAGCTTCACCATAGCCGCTTGGCGGCGTATTGACTCCCCCTTGTCTGCCTTCCAGGCAGCTTCATAAACCATGAGTCTACAGGCATGAATGCCCATAGCTATATCAGCTAGTCCAGCTTCTATACTGGTCCGCCTGGAAATAAATTGCCCAAATGACTGCCAGGATTGAGCCTGTGTGGTTGATTCCTCAAGCAATCTTTGAGCGACCCCTACGCATCTAGCCCCTCTTATCAGTCGCCTTGAGGGGAGCCATTTTTTACCTAAGTGGAAAGACTTCCCTTCCTGTCCCAATATATTTTCCGCTGGTACTAGACAGTGGTCAAACACCAGAGACATAGGTTCCCCGGTTTGAGATTGCCATCCTGTCTTTTCTTCACCACCGCTCACAGTAAATCCGGGAGTATCTTTATCCACCAAGAAGCAAGTTACCCCGTCCCTGAGTCCTTTATCCCCAGTGGCGGCGAAAACAACGGCAAAATAATCTTTGCCGACTCGGGAGAAGGACACCTTTTTACCATTAAGAACGTAGTGTTTGCTTACCTTTTCTGCTTTCATCTCTATATTGGACAGACGGGCTGTCTTTTCTGGCTCCGTTAGTGCCAGATAGGCGTGCCTTTGCCGATGAAGCACTGGTAGAAAGTACTTTTCCTTCTGCTCAGCATCACAATCAAAAAGAATAGGAGTAACATCACCAAAATTGAAGGGGATAACCGTCTGAGCTAGCTCTTCTTCAACCAGGCAGTTACCGAAGGTGCTCAGACCAACGCCGCCAAGTTCCTCAGGCACGCCTACTCCCCACAACCCCATATCCCTAGCCATCTTGACGAGTTTTTCTTCGGTATCTTCAGGTAGGAACATACGGGCATCGCTCAGGTCAGCCGCCCGTCCCAGAATATCCCTCTCCAGAGGCTTCAATTGGTCGTTGACAAAGGCTCTTACCAAACTCTGTACCATTTTTAGGTCTTCCGGTATCTCAAAATCCATTTAACGCCTCTTCTAAGTAAGTTAACCTTGGTTGATAGCTTCCTCTAGAAATAGGTCCAAATCAAGCTCATCCTCATCGCCTATTCGTTGCTCCAGGCGGGACATAACCTCTACCATACGACGATTGACTACATAGTTCTTAATAGTAGTGTCAACCTGAGGACAGACCAGAATGCAAGCACCACATTGGTCGCAGTCCTCGCCAACTATACTTTCCAGTGCCATTGAGGTGCGCTGTTCTGTCTTCTGGCGCCGAGATGGCTCCCGGAACAAAAAGGGACAGATATCTATGCAGTTGCCACAGCTAATACATTCCTTGTGCCCGCTAATGTCTTCAGTAATGTTTAACGCATGGCCGGGATTAAAGCCGCTGGAGAGGAGTCGGCACCGACCTACCGGCGGGCTTTTAGTATTTAAGATTTCGTTTAAGATACCTTCAATTTCTTCAACATCTGTTTGAATACGCTGTGGCATATCTCTCTCCTCAATCTCAAGCTAATTTTACCTGACCAGCAGTCAACACCTGTCGACTGTACTCAGGCAAATAATCAGGCATACGCCTGGCGTAATCGGGTAGCAACAGTGGTGATATTGGTCGCGATTCGGCTATGCCCATCTGTTCCAGCTCCCTCTGCCATTGGCGCACATGCTCAAGCGTCAGCGAGCTTGGCTTTGCCTCCTTGGCGTACTGAGCGGCGGCTCTACCTGTCCTTCTTCCGAAAACAAATAAGTCCAGCGTTGAGTTACCAATAAGCCTGTTTCTGCCATGTACTCCTCCCTCGCATTCACCAGCGGCGAACAACCCGGGTACGGTAGTAGCTCCGTCAGTATTAATCTTAATACCTCCATTCTGGTAATGTAGGGTAGGGTAGACTAACATAGGCTCCTTGGTTATATCAATATTGAAACGACCAAACTGACGAACCATGGCCGGTAATTCCCGGGTAATAGTCCCTTCTCCCCGTATAACATCAATCATTGGCGAATCTAGCCACAGACCAACTTGTCCAGTTGTTGTCTCTATGCCTTGGTGACGCTCTTGGCATTCTCGAATAATGGCTGCGGCTACCACGTCCCGTGGCTCCAAAGGCATGATGAATTGTTCCCCATCAACATTAACTAGTTGTGCCCCTAGAGTTCTTACTTTTTCAGTAACCAATTGTCCCAGAATCTGTGTTGGGAAAGCAGCACCGGTGGGATGGTATTGCATGGTATCCATAAAAATTAGCTTAGCGCCGACCCGATAAGCTAACACCAGTCCATCAGCAGTAGCCCCATAGTGATTAGTGGTGGGAAAACTCTGGATGTGTAACCGCCCTATGCCACCCGTAGCCATAATCACAGATTTGGCCCGAACCAAGCTTAATTCATTAGTCTCCAGGTTTACCAATATGGCGCCCGCTATTTGCCCCTTATCATCCATTACTAGCTCTATTATCGGTGAATATTCCAGATAATTTATATTCCTGTTCTTGATTTCATCACGCAGAACACGCATTTCCTCAAGGCCGGTATAATCTCGCGCTGAGTGTAACCTCAATCTTGAGGCACCACCACCAGATAGTTCGTGCATAGTACCATCTGGTCTCTTGTCCCAGTTAACGCCTAATGTTTCCAGCCAGTTAATCACTGAGGGGGCATCTTTTACTAGCGCCTCTACCAATTCGGGGATATTAGTGAAGTGCCCCCCACCTATCGTATCTAAGTAATGAATAAACGGGGAATCACTGGGTCTATCGGCTGCCTGTGTCCCGGCTTGAGCGCCTACAGTATTGGCATCACCTAGGCGCAACTTTGTTATTAATAGAACATTAGCCCCATTTTCGCGGGCTAGAAGGACCGCCGATGCCCCAGCTCCCCCACCACCAATTACCAGTACATCGACATCATAATCAATCTTATCGAGGTCAATTTTATCGGGATTAATGCGGCTATTTCCCTCAAGCAACTCAGCTACTTCGTTGGGAGTATAATCACCCTTATTGGGGCCCAGTAGTAACTGGCGCATAGTTCCAGCTACATAGTCAGGATGATATTTCGGCAACAAAGGCGTTTTTTCTTCATCGCTGAGGCGAGGAAATGTCTCTTTTAACCGCTTCTCTCGGGTAGCCTCTACTTTGCGGATACTTTCTTCCATATAAGCAGGATACATTTTAGCTTTACTCCATTCCAATTTAGTAAGCAGGTTCTATTTCACGCTCAGCATATAGACGGCGTAGCTTGCTCTCTTCCATCTTTTTTAGTTCTTCTATTTCAGCATCAAATTTACCTGCCTCAATCTCAGCTATCCTATCCTCAAGGTGCTTGGAGGGAGGGGCAAGGTAACGACCATACAAGCGCCGACATAAGATAGCTATATTATAGGGCACTATTCCCTGGGGACATCGGGCAGCACACAAACCACACATCACACAGTCAAAGGACTTATTGACTACTTCTCGAATATCGCCTCGTAAAGCATCAGATATAAACCACATCACCTCAAGGTCCTGAGGGCAGGTTTTAGTGCAATTATTACAGCCAAAACACTCGACCAGTTCTGGATAGAGGGAAAGCACTTGTTCCCCAGTCGACGCTATCTCCTCCAAATTATAAAGAGCCTTGGCAGCAGGAAAGAATGGTACCTGCACCAGGTACATATCTGGTTCAACAGTCTTCTGGCAGGCAAGGTCATATCTTAACTGAGAGTCGTTTTTAAAATTGTAAATGGTAGCGCAGGCACCACAAAATCCGGCACGGCACCCACAGCCCCGAATCATCCTGTAGCCGCAATATTCTAGTGCCATCAGGATAGTAAGCCCTTCGGGAACCTGATAGTGCTTACCCATGATGTAAATATTGACCATTCGAGCTGTTTCAGCCATTCTTCACCTCAATTCAAAGAATTGCTTCTTTATGCCGAGCACCATGACATTGTAGGTTAACGGCTACTGGCAGGCTAGCGATATGGCTAGGAAAAACTTCGGCATGAACAGCCAGAGAAGTAATCCTGCCGCCATACCCCATTGGTCCAATGCCGAGATTATTGATTCGGTGCAAAATCTCCCTTTCCAATTCGACAACCTCAGCATCCGGATTGGGCTCGCCTACCTTACGTAATAACGCCCTTTTAGCCAGTAAAACAGCCTTTTCCGCTGTCCCCCCGATACCCACACCAACGATAACCGGGGGGCAAGGATTACCCCCTGCTTCATCGACAGCATTGACGATAAAATCTATCACTCCTTGTTGACCACGCGCCGGGGTGAGCATAGCCAGGCGAGCTATGTTCTCGGCACCACCCCCCTTAGGCATTACCATGATTTTGAGCCTATCACCAGCGACAATATCAGTATGAATGACCGCTGGTGTGTTATCCTTAGTATTCACCCTGCCTGAATAAGGCTGACCCACAATAGACTTGCGTAGGTAGCCCTCATTATACCCCTGCCCAACTCCCTCATTCACAGCAGTGTAGAGGTCACCGCCAACAATGTGGGCATCCTGTCCCAGTTCCAGAAATACCACAGCGGTTCCAGTATCCTGACA
The DNA here is from genome assembly GCA_011192075.1 of Dehalococcoidia bacterium. Taxonomy (GTDB): domain Bacteria; phylum Chloroflexota; class Dehalococcoidia; order Dehalococcoidales; family S120; genus S120. The sequence continues at coordinate 32,958 of DUER01000136.1, forward strand.
CAGAGGTATCCTTTCTTTAGCGGAAATACCTGCATTCTCTAATATCCTATCCAGCACCTCCCGCCCAACCGGAGATTCCTCGATCTCCCTTGCCTGCCTGAGGGAGGTTAACACATCATCGGGCAGAAAAAAATTAGCTTCCTGAAAAAGACGGGATATGGTCTTAGTTATTTCTTGTACCTCAATATCCCTCATTGGTTAGCTTCCCCCCAAAAAGTAGGCGCGTAACTAGACGCCTTGTGCCATCAATTCTCTGAGTTCGACTATCATTTCTGGTACGTCAATCTTCATAGGGCATCTTGTCTTGCACCGGCCACAAGTTAGACAGGTGAAAGCCATTGAAGCTGCCTTTTCCCTATTCTGGGTAATCATTGCTGCCCAGACAGCGCCGACACCGGCGAAATACTTATCACCAAAATGCCCTGCGGTTACAGCAAAGACAGGACACTCATAGAGACAGCCACCACATCTCAGACAGTAGAGTGCTTGCCGTAGTATCGGATGCTTGGCTAAATCAGTCCTCCCATCATCCATAAAGATAACATGGAACTCTGCTGGTCCGTGGGCTCCATACGTAATTACCTTCTCAATGTCACCGGTTTTACTTGGGCCCGACACCAGGCTTACATAGGAGGGAATAGTATAATTGGCATATCTCCAGGTTACCTCAGCAACCTTGTAGGCATCACCAAGGGTTTGTACCAGTTTTTCCATACCAACAAGGGCAATATAAACCGGTGGAGCACTGGTAGCCAGGCGAATATTCCCCTCATTCTCAATATGAAATAATGTTCCTGTATCGGCGGCAACCACATTGGCACCACTGATACCTATGTCTGCCTGAAAATATTTTTCCCGGAGCAACTTCCTGGCAGTTGCCACCAGTGTTTCTATATCCGGCGGGAGTTCCTGTCCCGTAATCCTGGAGAAAAGCTGGGCAACATCCTCTTTTGGAACGTGGACCGCCGGCGCCAGGATGTGCATGGGCTTTGAGCCCAATTTTTGAATGATAAACTCCCCTAGGTCGGTTTCATAGACTTCGTTACCCAGTGCCTCTAGGTACTCTCGTAATTCAATCTCCTCTCCGGTCATGCTTTTACCTTTGACGATTAGTTTACTGCTCCCAACAAGTTCCCCGATGATATTCAGTGCGTCATCGGCTGTTTTAGCTATATAGGCTTTACCCTTGTTCTCCTCGATAGCTTCACATGCCTGTTGAGCAAGTTTCTCCATATCACCGATAGCTTTCTCCTTCATCTCCCTAACTTCTTCAGCCATCTTAATAGTGTGAGGGAATTTCTTCAGGGCATTATTGATATTTGCCCTATAGCTCTTAATTGCCCGCAATAAAGCAACTCGTATCTTCTCATCATGAACAGAATCCATTATTTCTTTCTTGTAATCGGTAAAAACAGACATTCTACACCCCCATAGCCATAGCCACGATTTGAGCCAGGTCAAGGACTTCTACGCTATCGACTTTCAGCTCTTTGAGTCCGTCCTTTAGCTGCATAATGCATCCCGGACAGTGAGTAACAATAATCTCGGCTCCAGTTTCAAGCAATTCCTTGGTTCTGTTCACGGCTAGAATCAGGCTCAACTCAGGGAAGACCGCTTCAAATCCGGCCCCACCACCACAGCATGTTGCCCACTCCCCATTGGTCCCATCAGTTTCTACAAGTTCAATACCCTTAATAGCCCTCAGTATTTGGCGCGGTTCTTCTATCAGTCCCAAGTAACGGGCAAGCTGACACGGGTCATGATAGGTAACCTTAACTTCCTTAGGGAATCGCAGTTCTCTGGACTGGATACCTTCTAGTACAACCTCCAAAAAATGCTTCACTTCCAAATCATATCCCTCAACACACCTGGGCATTAGGGTACGGATGGTACAGGTACATGAGGGAACGATGCTAATAATTCGTTTTACCCCAGGGGATTTTAGCCTTTTATACACCTCCTGAGCATTTTTAGCAAACTCGCTTTGTAATCCAATATAGTGTAGCAGTCCTCCACAGCACGGCTCATCCTCAGCAAGATAGCCAAACTCAACCCCAAGGTTATGTAGCACTTTAACCGCATCCCTCAAGGGTTGGCCATCAGCATCTCCACCCCTGACGGCAACCTTACGGTACATCCCAGCAAGGTCAAGCCCCAGCTTCTTTTGAAATCCGGCAAGACTCATTGGTAGTTCAACACCGACAGCACTTTTATCCATCTTTCGTATAAGAGACATCAAGGACTCAAGTTCACTACTATACTGATACCCGCACCCAGCAAAAAATATGGTTTCTCCCTTTTGGGGAAGGTTAAGGCCTTTAGCCCATTTTGCGCCTGACACCTTCGAGGCACCTAATATATTGTGCTTGGTGATAATATTATCTGCCATATAAACTAACCCTGGAGGAATCAGCCCTTTTGATTTTTTCTTCATCGCTTATCTTACTCCGTTTACCCCATTAGATAAATCCTTACAGGTTCAGCAATTTGGCTATATCGCTAGGCTTCGCTGCCACCGGTACTCCAGCAGCAGTGAAGGTATCAATTTTAGATTTGGCTGTACCTACATTCCCCATAACTATTGCCCCAGCGTGCCCCATGCGTTTCTCTGGCGGGGCTAACCTCCCAGCAATATAGGCTACAACTGGCTTCGGATAATTTGTTTGCTTAATGTATCCAGCAGCCAATTCCTCAGCATTACCACCTATCTCACCTATCAGGACCACACCTTTTGTTGCTTCATCATCTTTGAACATTTCAAGCAGTTGAGTAAAACCTAGCCCCACGATAGGGTCGCCGCCTATACCCACACACATGCTCTGACCCAAACCAGCATTAGTAACATGCCAGGCAATCTCATAGGTTAGAGTTCCGCTTCTGGAGGCGATGCCAACGATACCAGGCTTAAATACATGAGCTGGCATAATGCCAACTTTTACGCTGTGGGGAGGGCTTATAAATCCGGGTGTATTGGGGCCAACAATTGTTACGTCACCATTCTTATTGGCTTTGGCAATAAATTCAATGGTATCTTTTTGTGGGATACCTTCAGTAATAACTACCACTGTTTTTATGCCAGCATCAATGGCATTAAGGACGGCATCTCGGGTGAAAGGAGCGGGAACAAATATAATAGATGTGTCGGCATTATGATTATTGACTGCTTCAAAGACACGGTTATAAACGGGCACGTTCTGAACTTGCTGTCCCCCTTTACCTGGGGTAACACCAGCAACTATCCTTGTTCCGTAGCGTAGCATTAATGCCGTATGGAGTGTCCCTTCGCGTCCAGTTATACCCTGAACTACAACTTTTGGGTCTTTATTTATAATGCTTGTCAAGTTACTACCCTATAGTTTTAGAACTTCGGCTGCAGCCTCCTCCATATTGGGGTAGGTATTAATCCCAGCCTGATGCAAAATCCGAACTCCTTCTTCCTCGTTTGTCCCCATCAGTCTTACCGCTATAGGTTTTTTTATGCTGGACTCATTGAGCCCTTCAATAATTCCTTGGGCGACTATATCGCATCTTGTTATTCCACCGAGAATATTGATTAGAATTACTCTTACCTCTGGTTTTGACATGACCAGAATAACTCCTCTTTTGATTATTTCTACTTGAGCACCACCACCTATATCTAAGAAGTTTCCTGGTCTGCCACCGAAAAGCTGAACCAAGTCTATAGTTGCCATAACCAATCCAGCACCATTGCCAATGATACCTATATCCCCATCTAAGTCGACATAGGCTAGGTTTTGCTTCCTGGCTTCAGCTTCCCGAGGAGTATCTTCTCCTCTACGGAAGCTTTTTTCTCTAAATATGGGGTTTCTGAAAAGGGCATTATCATCCGCTACAAGTCTTGCGTCAGCAGCTATCAATTGGCCTGAAGGTGTCCTGACTAGAGGGTTTATCTCGACTAGCTCAGCATCATGTTCTAGAGCTATCTTATACAAGATGCTGATAACTGTAGCAAACTTACGGCGGTCGTTATCATTCATGCTGAATGGGCTTAGCATGCTCACGGCATCGGCTATGCTGAAACCGACATCAGGGTCAACCCAGTACCGCAATATAGCATCTGGATTGGTCTGGGCTATTTCTTCAATATCAACGCCGCCGCTAGTAGAGGCTAATACGACATGTTTCCTGGCATACCTGTCTATGGTTACTGAGGCATATAACTGCTCAACTATCTCTAGCTTTTCTTCAACTAATAAGCTGTCTACCCTATGTCCTTTTATGGTACTACCGATGAGGTCTGATGCAATTCTCCTAGCCTCTGTAGCATCACTGGCTACTCGTATGCCACCAGACTTGCCCCGACCTGATACCAATACCTGTGATTTTAATACTACCGGTTTACCTATTCCCCGGGCTATCCCTTCAGCTTCCTCCGAGTTATAAGCGCCATAACCTATGGGAATCGATATGCCGTTCCTTCTTAATAGGTCTTTGGCTTCATACTCAAAAAACTTCAATTTTCCCCTTTGATTATCTGAATTACCCCACCTGGTAGTGATATAGGCTTACCGATAGTCAACTTCTCTATGCTCTTAATCTAGCTCAAGCTGTCGGTCAACTCAAACTTAAAGGTTATGTGGGGATAATGCCATGCTTCTTCTTCGGTCTTTCCTCCACCTTATCTATTGCCATTCCCAATGCTTGGATAAGCCTTAGCCTTGTTTCCACTGGCTTAATCACGTCATCAACGTGTAGGTGCTCGGCGGCTCTATAAGGATTGGCAAATTCTCTTCTATATTCCTCTATCTTCTCCCGGAGCAGCTTTTCTTTATCCTCTGCCTCAGCTAGCTCTTTTCTATATATTATTTCGGCTGCTGCCTCTGCTCCCATCACGGCAAGTTCAGTGGTAGGCCAGCACAATACAGTATCAGCCCCTAAATCTTTACTGCACATTCCGAGATAAGAGCCTCCGTATGCCTTTCTGATAGTGAGGGTTATCTTTGGTACAGTAGCCTCCGAATAGGCGTAAAGCATCTTGGCTCCGTGCCTAATTATTCCGCCCCACTCCTGGTCCGTTCCCGGGAGATAGCCAGGTACATCGACGAGGGTGATAATCGGTATATTAAAGGCATCACAGAACCTGATAAACCTGGAAGCCTTGTCACAGGCATCGATATCCAGAGCTCCTGCCTTTGACATCGGTTGATTGGCTATTATACCCACTGACCACCCGTTCAATCTAGCAAAACAGGTAATGATATTAGTGGCGAACATGGGGAATAGCTCAAAATAATTTTTCTCCCCATCCTGCCTCTGGTCAAATACCCTCTCAATTATCGTATGCATATCATATGACTTCCTCGGACTGCTAGGTACAATATCAAATAGCTCGGCGTCTATTCTGTCTGGGGGATCCCCCCAATTAACCCATGGTAGCTTATCTCTATTGCTTGATGGCAGGTAGCTTAGGAGTTCCCTTATACTTTGCAAGCACTCCGCCTCATTGTCCTCAGAGCGACTAACAACCCCTGCCTTTCTCTGCGCCACGGTGGCACCACCAAGCTCCTCCTCACTAATTTCTTGTCCCATTATCACCTTGACTACTCTCGGCCCAGTGATAAAGGCATAACTTATACCTTTAACCATAAATATGAAGTCCATCAGTGCTGGAGAGTAGACTGCACCCCCAGCACATGGACCAATGATGGCACATACCTGGGGAACTACTCCAGAGGCTAATGTATTTCTGTAGAAGATTTGACCATAGCCAGATAGAGCATCGACACCGTCCTGGATTCTGGCTCCTCCAGAATCATTTATGCCGATGATGGGGCATCCTGTCTTGATGGCACTGTCTATTATATTGCAAATCTTTTTGGCATGTACTTCTGATAGAGTTCCCCCGGCACTGGTGAAGTCCTGGGAGAAGATGTATACCTTTCTGCCATTAATTTCTCCGTATCCGGTGATTACAGCATCTGACGGTATCTCTGCACCGAGAGCAGTATTCCTGCTCTTAGCGAACAGGGCAATCTCGCGAAACGTCCCCTTATCCAGTAGCTGGTCAATTCGTTCGCGTGCCGTTAGCTTGCCTCGCTTTTTCTGCCTTTCCACACTTGCCGCACCGCCCATCTCCTTAATCTTTTGGCTACGCTCCTGTAACTGAGCCAGTAATTCGTCCTTTATTTGCTTATCTTCTTCTGCCATTTATTCCCTCGGCTCCACAATTTCGATTAAGGCTTTCGTCCCTTTAGGGTGTAGAAAGGCTATCTTGCTGTTTTCCACGCCAGTCCTTGGTTCCTCATCAACCAGTAGAATCCCCTTCTCCTTAAGTGTCTCTAGAGCACTTTGAATATCGCTAACCTCCAGAGCCAAGTGGTGCAGCCCTTCCCCCCTTCTTTCAATGTGCCTGGCAATTGCTCCCTCCGGATCAGTCGATTCTATTAGCTCAATTTTAGTCTCGCCCACGGCGATAATAGCTGTTTTTGCCTTTTGCTCTGCTATAATTTCTATTCCTTTAACCTCTAGCCCTAGCACATCAGTGTATAGTTTCACTGCATCCTCAATGCTGTTCACAGCAATTCCAATATGGTTAATCTTCTTTATCATCACTCTTCCTCAAATATGTTTCAATATACTGGACAATCTCATCAAGAGATGTTCCTGGACCAAATATCTGGGCAATACCAGCCTCTCTTAACTTAGGAATATCCTTCTTGGGTATGATGCCACCGCCTATAACCAGAATATCGTTACCACCTTTCTCTCTAATGAGCTGCACTACCTTTGGGAATAAAGCCATATGGGCTCCAGACAAACAATCTAGACCAACTACATCTACAGCTTCTTGTATTGCCGCCTCAGCAATTTGCTCCGGTGTTAACCGCAACCCGAGATAAATTACCTCCATGCCAGCGTCTCTTAAGCCCCGGGCCACTACCTTAACCCCCCTATCATGTCCATCGAGCCCAGGTTTAGCTATCAAGACTCGTATTTTCCTGTTGTGCACGGCAAACGCTCCTTAATTTAAAGTATGCTTGGCTCTCGGTATTCTCCAAACATATCCCTTAGGGCATCACTTATTTCTCCTACAGTGGCATAAGCCTTAACTGCCTCAATCACCACTGGCATAATATTCTCGTCACTGCTAGCTACATTGCGTACTCTATCCAGAACTTCGCTTACCTTTTGATTATCTCTTTCCTGCCTTAATCTCCTTAATCTCTCTATCTGCTTTTGCTCAACCTCAATACCAATCTCCAGAGTCTCTAGTAAATGCTCTTCCTTTACCACAAACTTATTAACTCCAATGATGGCCTGTTCGCCAGAATCTACTGCCCTTTGATAGTTATAGGCGGAGGTGGCAATTTCTTTTTGAATATATCCCTTCTCTATTGCCTTCAGGGCACCGCCCATTTTATCGATTTCACTAATATATGTCATCGCCTTATTCTCTATCTGGTCGGTTAACCATTCTACATAGTAAGAGCCTCCCAACGGGTCAACAGTATCTGCAGCACCGCTCTCATCGGCAATGATTTGCTGGGTTCTTAGGGCAACTTGTACCGCTTGCTCACTGGGTAAAGCCAGTGCCTCGTCAAATGAATTGGTGTGTAAAGATTGGCAACCTCCTAATACAGCAGCCAGAGCCTGCAAGGTTACTCTTACTATGTTGTTAAGTGGCTGCTGCTCAGTCAGCGTGAAGCCATCTGTTTGAATATGATACCTTAACATCATAGACCTGGGGTTCTTGGCCCCAAACCTCTCCTTCATTATCTTAGCCCACATACGACGCAGTGCTCTAAACTTGGCCACTTCTTCAAGAAAATTGGTGTAGGCAGCGAAGAAGAAGGAGAATCGTGGGGCAAAAGAATCAACCTCCATCCCCTTATCTATCATAGCCTGAACATAAGCAATTCCGTTGGCTAAAGTAAAGCCAGCTTCTTGAGCAGCGGTAGCACCAGCCTCTCGCATATGATAGCCACTGATACTTATCGAGTTCCATTGTGGCATATTCTGGGCGCAGTAAGAGCAAATGTCGGTGACCAGACGCATAGATGCGGTTGGTCCAAATATATATGTGTTTCTGGCAATATATTCCTTTAATATATCGTTCTGCACGGTTCCCCTGAGTTTGCTCTTATCTGCCCCCTGCTTCTCGGCAGCAGCAATATACATGGCCATTATAATTGGTGCCGTGGCGTTAATTGTCATTGATGTACTCACCTCAGCTAATGGAATACCGTCCCAAAGCCTCTCCATATCTTGGAGCGAGTCTATAGCGACACCGCATTTACCAATTTCTCCAATAGCAAGAGGATGGTCTGAATCGTATCCTTCCTGCGTAGGTAGATGAAAAGCAACACTAAACCCGGTTTGCCCCTGCTCGTATAAATACTTGTAGCGCTTATTCGTCTCCTCTACAGTAGCAAAGCCAGCATATTGGCGCATAGTCCATAATCTACCCCTATAGCCAGTGGGCATTATATGCCTGGTAAATGGATACTCCCCTGGAAGTCCAATCTCATCTTGCCTCAGCCCTTCCAAATCAGCCGGTGTATATACCCGATTAACCACAGTTCCATCAACAGTAGTCGTGAACGCCTTCTTTCTCTCGACCATCTCTTCAGTTTTGTTTTCGGGCATCTTGCTCTCCTCTAGCTTTCACGCCAATTATCGTACTTTATTCTACCGCCCGATAGGGGTTTTGTCAAAGAATTTGTATCTAGCTTTAGTCTCGCTGTGGCCTCTATGGTATAATGACCCATAACACTATAGAAGCTATTATAAGGAGAAACTAAATTAATGGCTGAGGACTTAGTTAAGACGATAGCAGATTTGCATGAAGAAGAGGCTTTGAGGATAGTGGAGGAAAGACTGCGAGCTGGTGAAGATGCCTTCAAGATCCTAGAGGACAGCCGCAATGCTATGGAAATTGTGGGCAAGCGTTTTGAGAATAGAGAGTATTTCATTCCAGATCTCGTATATTCTGGAGAGATTTTGCAGGAGATAGCGGAAATAGTTAAGCCAAAGTTAACAGGGGCTAACGAGTTTGAGCGTCTGGATAAGGTTATCATAGGTACCGTAGCCGGAGATATACATGATATTGGCAAAAACATTGTAACTTTTATGCTGGATATCAATGGTTTTGAAGTTTATGACCTTGGTGTGGATGTACCGGCACAGAAGTTTATTGAGAAAGCAGAGGAAACTCAAGCCAGGATAATAGGGTTAAGTGGACTGCTGACTCTAGCCTTTGAATCCATGAAGGAAACTATAGAAGTAATAAGGGGCACTGGTCTGAGGGATAAGGTGAAAATCATGATTGGCGGTGGTCAAATTAACGATGAGGTGAGGAAGTATACCGGGGCTGATGCCTTTGGAACAGACGCAATGAGCGCAGTATTGCTAGTTAAAGACTGGGCAGGAGAGAAATGATAGAGGAGAAAACACCTGAAGAGCTTTTACAGGAAAGAACCAAGAGGGTTGAAGATGCTGTCCAATTGAAAGTGCCAGACAGGGTTCCAGTAGCACCGAATTTTGGTTTTTTCTACGCCAAGTATGCTGGGATAACCCCTGAAGAAGCCCACTACGATTATGATAAATGGGCGATGGCAGTCAAAAAGACGGTTCTAGATTTCCAGCCAGATATGTTTGTAAGCCCGCGGATGATTCTACTTGCTCCAGGCCCTGTGCTTGATATGGTTGACTTTAAGCAAATTAAATGGCCCGGCCACGGAGTTTCCTCTAATCATTCGTTTCAGTTCGTTGAAGAGGAATACATGAAGGCAGAGGAATACGATGCCTTCATTGAAGACCCCTCCGATTATATAATAAGAACCTATTTACCGCGTATATATGGAGTCGCCGAGCCCTTTAAAATGCTGCCTCCTCTCAGCTCAATGATGGTGGGATATGCCGCCGTGCATTTAACCGCCGCGCTTGCAAGACCGGAAGTTACTAATGCTATTGAGACCCTTTCCAAAGCGGGGGCTGAATCCCTGAGATGGCGCTCCATAATGGATTCTATCCACGAAGAGCTTGGCGGTATGGGTTTTCCCTCATGCGCTCAAGCAATTGCAGAAGCACCCTACGATGTGATTGGAGATTTCCTCAGGGGGACACGCGGGGTAATGCTGGATATGTACCGAAGACCTGATAAACTCATTGAAGCTACCGAAAGAGTATTACCAATGCAACTCCAGGCTGCAGTGTTTATCGCCAAAAGGAGTGGAAATCCCAGAGTATTTATTCCACTCCATAAGGGCGCTGACGGCTTCATGTCCCTGGAGCAGTTTAAAACCTTCTATTGGCCCACTTTACATAAACTCATCACAGGGCTGATTGATGAAGGGCTTACCCCCTGGCTATTTATTGAAGCGGATTACACGTCACGCCTGGAGACCATAAGGGATATACCTAAGGGAAAGGCTATATATCACTTTGAGCTTACGGACATCTTCAAAGCAAAGGAGGTCCTGGGCGACGTGGCATGTATCAGAGGTGGTGTGCCAAGCTCCCTGTTGTGTACCGGTGTACCTCAAGAAGTCAAGGACTGCTGCAAAAAACTCATTGATGTTGTTGGTAGGGGAGGGGGTTTTATCATGGATGCCGGATCAGTTATTGATGAGGCGAAACCGGAAAATATAAGGGTAATGGTAGACTTCACCAAAGAATATGGTGTATACGGGTGAGAAGTAAATAGGGAGTATTATGCTTTATAAGATTGATTTCGAACCGCTGGGTCGGCGAGGACACTGCCCGGACGATAAGTCACTTTTGGATTGTGCACGCCAACTCGGTATAGGTATTCTTAGCGTATGCGGAGGCCAGGGAAAGTGCCATTCCTGCAAGGTACAGGTTTTAACAGGAACCGTCTCAGAACCAACCTCTAGTGAGCAGGATGCATTTTCCTCTCAGGAATTGGAGGATGGCTACCGTTTAGCCTGCCAGACCTATCCACTCAGTGATTGCAAATTGCGTGTGCCATCCGAGTCAATGACTACCCTGCAACGAACTCAAGTGGAGGGGGTTGAGGTTGCCGTTCGTCCAAAGCCAACCGTTCATGCCTACCATGTCCAACTACCAACTCCATCCTTATCAGACCTGCGGGGCGATGCCGAACGTATGCTTGAGACACTACACCACCAGCACCAGATACGCTGCAGCCATATTGACATTGATGTCTTGCGGGACATCTCACCGCAGCTGCGGTCATGGAAGTGGCAGGCTCAGGCTTCGGTTCGTAATAACGAAGTAGTGGCCCTTGGTCCCTGGCCCAGCCGCCAACTGGGGCTAGCCGTAGACTTAGGCACTACCAAAATTGCTAGCTATCTGGTTGATTTGAGTAATGGTCAGACTTTAGCTGCTAAAGCGGTTATGAATCCACAGATAAGCTATGGGGAAGATGTCATCAACCGTATCTATCAAGTCGTAAAGTCACCGGCTGACGGCACACGGCTACAGCAGCTAGCTGTGGAGGCAGTTAACCGGCTGATTGTTGAGCTATGTGAGACGGCTGATGCTGAAGCAGAGAAAATCGTCGAGGCGGTGATTGTGGGCAACACTGCCATGCACCATTTATTGCTACGTTTACCGGTGAATCAGCTAGCTTACTCTCCCTTCGTGCTGGCGGTTCGAGATGCCATGAATATCAAGTCTAGGGATATAGGCTTACATATTGCACCTGGAGCCTATGTACACCTGTTGCCCAACATTGCCGGCTTTGTCGGCGCCGACCACGTGGCGATGTTACTGGCTATTGAGGCTACGCAGGCTAAGGGAGTGGTGATAGCACTAGACATCGGTACCAATACCGAGGTCTCTTTACTAGATGATGATAAGATAACCAGTGTCTCCTGTGCCTCTGGTCCTGCCTTTGAAGGAGGCCATATCAAGGATGGAATGCGGGCTGCCAGTGGCGCCATAGAACGATTGCGGGTGACAGATAATCTCATTCAGTACCAGACCATTGATGGGATGCCCCCGATTGGGCTTTGCGGTTCAGGTGTGCTAGATGCCATGGCCCAACTATATCTGGTCGGAGTGCTAGATAAAGGTGGCAGGATGACGCAGAACCACCCCAGAGTGCGTGTGCGTAAAAAGCAACGAGAGTTCATCCTGGTCAGTGAGAAGGAACAAGAGGGGCGTCCGGCAATTACTATCACTCAACAGGATATACGAGAATTACAACTGGCTAAGGGGGCTATACGCACCGGTATCCAGGTACTCTTGGAAACAACGGGGCATTCTGAGGAAGAAATCGATCAGGTGGTCATCGCTGGAGCCTTTGGCACATACATCGATGTAGCCAGCGCAGTGACTATCGGTATGTTACCATCACTGCCTCTGACTCGCTTCCGGCAAGTAGGAAACGCTGCTGGCATGGGAGCCAAGCTGGCTTTAATCTCCCGTAGTAAGCGGACCGAGGCTCAGGCTATAGCTTCTCGAGTTCACTATATCGAATTAGCCACTGCTGCTAATTTCAATCCATCCTTTGTTCAAGCAAGTTATTTAGGACGGTATAGAATAACACACGGTAAGAGAAAGGAGATTGATTAATGAGAACCAAGCTATCAAGTGCTACCAAGGAAGTAATTATTGGCGATGGACTGCCAACAGTGCTTATCGGTGAACGCATTAATCCTACAGGTAAGAAGGAAATGGCAGAGACATTGAAGGTAGGTAATTTAGAGATTATCTGTAAGGTGGCTCTGGCTCAGGTGCAGGCTGGAGCGGATATTCTTGATGTCAACATTAATACATTCGGCGTAGATGAGGTTACCATGCTGCCCCAAGCCGTACAGGCAGTAATGGAGACGGTAGATGTGCCTCTATGCCTTGACTGTACTAATCCCAAAGCCTTAGAAGCAGCGTTGAAGGTCTATAAGGGTAAGCCACTCATCAACTCAGTCAGCGGTGAAGAGCAATCCCTGGCTAAGATTTTACCTTTAGTCAGAGAATATGGGACAGCAGTCATTGGTCTGACACAAGACAGCGACGGCATACCGGGCGATTCGGAGCGGCGGGTAGCTATCGCTCAGAAGATTGTAGAACGAGCCGAGGCGGCAGGTATCCCTCGTGAGGACGTCATCATTGATTGCCTCTCCCTTGCCGTGGGAGCCGATACCAGAGCGGGGTTGGTAACTATTGATAGCATCCAGAGAATCAAAGCCGAACTGGGAGTGAACATGACACTGGGAGCCAGCAATATCTCCTTTGGTCTCCCTGACCGCAATTTGCTCAACAGCGCTTTCCTGGCTATCATCATTGCCGCAGGAGTTACTTGTCCTATTGTAGATACGGCTAAGGTACGCCCGATTGTTCTAGCCGCTGACTTAGTGTTGGGTCATGATAAGCGTGGGAGGCGTTACACTGAAGCCTACAGGCAACGCCAGGATGCTGGAAGCATATAACTTAGGTGTGAAGTAAGCTTAGTTGCTCCGCTTGAGCAATTACGGAAACCAATTGGGCTTCTTCGGAGTAAGAATGAAATCATAGTAGGTCACACTCATACCAGGCGCATTCCATTTGCCGCGAGGTAGAGCCGACTCATTAAATTCATTCACCTCAGAGATGCCAACATTTATATGGCCACCAAAGTAACTATTCACGTACCTCGGCTTTCGGTCCCGTGTTCCAAAAGGTCTTGCCCCAAAATTGTATAGCCCCTCACTTTGCACCGTATGTCTTGCCGCTGGGCCACCATCTATAAGCTCTTTGTTAAATTTTATCCTTGCCCTTTTTACTGCGATTACATCGCCCATCTGACTCCAGCATTTTCTGAAAATATTTTCCAAAGCTTCCGCTTGCTGTACATTTGCCTTGTCATCGATGAAAATAATACACTTCCAAGGAGACCGTTCTGGTTGGGGGAATGGCGAGGGCGAGTTAAAGGCGTATAGTACTACCAAACCACCCAGGTCTATATTGCCATAGTATCCCTGCCTTACATTGAACGTCCATACACCCTCGCATTCGCTTCGACCTTGATGAAACTGCGCCTGAAGCGGGGAGCCCCAAACAGCTGGACACACTGGCGGTGAGGTACAGCCTTCTACACAGTCTCCGCTTACCATCCACTCAAATTTTTCTTCTGCCATAATTAAGACCCTCTTTTATGATATAACATTCTATAAACCAGCTATGATATTTTGAGCAGCAAAATTGAGCGCTTCGTCAATCATCGAGAATGAATCGCATGTATTCGATTGGAGACAGGTTAGCCTCCTTGACACAAAGGTTGCATTGGCTTTGTTTTAGGGTATGTCATTATGGCCATAATGTCAACGAATTGAATCCGTTTTCTAACAGGGTAGGGAGTTGATATTATCTACTCAAGATTGAGATGCTAAACCTAAGTCAGGGTGTCATTTAAGATCGAATTTACTAATTACTATTTTCATTATCCAACAACAAGTCATAAGGTGAAATTTCAAGAACTAGCACGTTTTTCACCTCTCGTTATCCCAGAGAGTAAGGCATTGACAATACCCTAGTCGGGAAGTAGACTTGCCCTAGTATAATCTAGGAGAATAATAATGCGAGGTAGCTTCTTTACAGCACGCTGGAACAATATAATATCAATAGCTCTTGGAATTGTGGCTTTGTTATTTATAATGGTATCTCTAACTGTTGGAGTTAGCATTGGTAGCTTTATTGGTCTTGTTGTTATTGTGGGTAGTACCTGAATATTTAATGAAACGCATAGTGCTGTGCGGTTCGCACGTACCAAATGGAAGATAAAAAGATTCACCCATCCTGTTGAAATAGTTAGTAGGGTACTGAGTGTTTGTTATATAGCAATTGTTATGCTTACTTTTTACGAAGTTATCGGGTATACGACAGGTTTCTTGGCGCTTGTATTTTTTATCCTAATAAAGGTACCACTTTATATTCGTCGGAATACCGTATTAGTATAAACATCTAGCCCTATTCTCCCATGCAAGTGTTTTTAACATAAATTGAAGACCTATTGCCAACCCCCTTTTACAAACTTATTGGTTAGATTGTGGTAAACTACACGTAAAATGGCTGGATCAAAGTACATTAGGAGGAATACTTATAAAAGCAATTGTATGCACAAAATACGGACCACCGGATGTGCTTGAACAACGAAGAAGCAATGAAAACGTATCCAGAAAAAGGGATACTGCTTTTAGATCTTGCCAGGTATCATATAATGACTGTGCAGAGAGATGAGAAACTAAAGGACATAGGGTTGCCATTGGCCGAAGAGGCAATCAATAGGTACCTTGACTCTGAGCCGATTCTGCTACTTAAAGCATATGCTTTAGGATGTTTAGCCAATATTAAATCGGGTATGGGTGATAATAAAGGAGCTGAAGAGCTAATAGAAAAAGCGAAAGCAATAGACCCATATTTTTCAGAGGCTTTTGGGGTGCCGCCATTAATCCTTTTTGCAGAACCGGATGAGATTTCTCATTACCACGCCTATTTTCTCAGGCCGTTTTAAAAACATTTAAGCTTCCTTTTTAGGGTATTGACAAATACTCGTATAAGAATTACATTAAAGTCATAATATGTGAAATGACCCTTGAATACACCATTAGTGACAAAGCAATGAGGGTCAAGATACTTCATTACGAATTGAAGCGGGAAATCCTAAGAGAAAAAAGGAGGAGTTCATGAAGAAGATAATAGTAGCGGTACTTCTGGCATTGGGGCTGTTGAGTACGATGTCTCTGGTTGCTTGCGGATCCACGAAAACTCTTGTGAGTAACTTCTCTATGGGGGCAAGCCCGGCAGTTGAGGTTACAGTCGGTAATGGTAACGTGAGTCTTGTTGTGGCTCGAGAGGGCGAGATTATCGTGACGGCTGAATTGCAGAAGCCAGATAGTGTTGAGTACGAGACCTCCCAAGACGGTGACTTGATAACTGTAAACGCGAAGACCAGGTCTGGCAGCAGAGCAGACGTGACCGTGACCGTACCTAGGAAGACTAGGTTCAAGGTATCAATCGGGAACGGGAATATGGAGGTAGCCGATGTGCAAGCATCAGGGCAAGCGAACATCGGCGACGGTAATATTACGCTGAAAAATATGGCGGGCTCCTTCGACTTGACCGACGGCAACGGGTTGATATCGCTTGAGGGGATCAGGGGTGATGTCAAGGCGATTATTGGCAACGGGAACATCACACTGAGTGACACAGGGGGCTCCTTCGGCTTTATCAGCGGTAACGGGGACATCACGCTGAGTAACGTAACGGGCTTCTTCGACTTGATCGGCGGTAACGGAGACATCAGATTTCAAGGAGAGCTGCCCCCTGGCGGCAACAATTCATTCGTTATAGGGAATGGGTCGGTCACGGTGGAACTTTCGGGCTCTACGAGTGTAGCTCTGGACCTTGAGATTGAGCAGGAGGGCAAGATTATATACGACCTGCCGGTGACGGTGAGCGAACAATCAGATTATCGACTGGTGGGGACTATCGGGAATGGTGAAGCGTCGCTGAGCGTCCGCACAGGCATGGGCGACATAACCATCAAATAAGGTCGAGATACACAGCAATGGTACGGTAAACCTGAGTAGCAAATTGGATACTAACCTTAGTGGTGCATTAAAAGTCACTTATAAAGGTAACCCAACTTTGGGTTAGATACATATTTCTGGCGGTTCAAAGATTAATAAGGGACAGCGTTATTAATTCGTTAATTTGATTATCATTCGGGGAGCCCAAAAAGGACTCCCCTTCTTCTTTGCAGATTCAAACCCTGTATTCATAACATAAATTATGAACACAAGACTTAGTCAATAGGTTCCCCTAGTTCAAAAGGTTCCTTTTTACCACACTTAATATTCTGACCTTTTGGTACACATGTGATTGTTTGTGGCATTGACACTCAACGGGTAGGCTGTCTACAATAGTTGAAATTGTAAATCCCAACCAGCATGAAAGGTGAATGCATATGACTGAAAGCACAAAAGGCAATGGTTTTGCCATTCAAACATTCAGTATTTCCAGGAAATTCGGGAATTCTATAGCTGTAGATGGCATAGACCTATCCATTAAGGAAGGAGAATTGTTTTCATTGCTGGGACCAAATGGCGCCGGTAAAACAACCACTATCAAGATGCTGTGCTGTCTGCTCAGACCGAGCAGTGGTACAGCCACTATCATGGGTCATGATATTCAAAAGGATCCCATAGCAGTGAAAAAAGTGATAGACGTCTCGCCACAGGAGACAGCAATAGCCGAGCATCTTAATGCCCGGGAGAACCTGAGCTTGATGGGGGGGATACA
>DUER01000137.1 GCA_011192075.1 Dehalococcoidia bacterium
CGTACTACCTTGAAAAACTTGGCGTGTGCAGGGTGTAGCCGTTCTCCCCTAAGGGGAAGATGTCTTTTAGTGACAGAGTACGACCAGTTTGTATGGCGGTAAAGCCATACTTTTTGCGGATACGGTCAATGGCTCTATCCAATTGTTCTAGCCTTCGGCTTGAGGCATCCAGCATGTCTAGCTGCTTACCCGGTTCGATTAGGTTTGATACCCCAATACCGATGAGGCGAATCGGTTGCTTTTGCTGAGATAGCGTCCTATCTAGCAGTTGAAACCCGGTATTAAAGATGGTCTGGTCAGTATTAGTTGCTTGCGTCAAAGTGTGGTGCCGGGTGATGGTGGTAAAATCGGCATATCTGAGCTTCAGGGTTATGCACCTAGCTTGCTTATCCCGCTGGCGTAGCTCACTGCCAACCCGTTCACTGAGATAAGACAGTGTTGCCTTAAGTAAGGATTGGTCTTTAGTATCGGTGCCAAAGGTGGTTTCTCGGCTGATGGACTTGGCAGCGGTAGGAGGCTCTACCGGTCTATCGTCAATGCCGTTGGCGTGGCGGTGCATAAGCTCACCGGCAGTACCAAAGTAGTGCTTAAGCGTATCCAGCGGCAAGGTGGCTAACTGCCCTATTGTATGAGTGCTTAAACTATTTAGTATTTGCTCGCTCCTTCTGCCTATTCCTGGTAGTTTAGCTATAGGCAGAGGTGCCAGGAAGGAGCGTTCCTTTCCTGGAGATACCTCCAGTAATCCATCAGGCTTTGATAACTCCGAGGCAACCTTGGCTACCACCTTGCCGCCAGCGATGCCCACTGAGGCACAAAGCCCTAGTTCATCTTTACTCCGCTGCTTTATATTTACCGCCATTTGCCTAATTGAGCCATAGATAGATTCAAAACCAGTTGCATCCAAGTAGGCTTCGTCAAGACTCACCGGTTCCAGATATGGCGAAAAATCAGCCAGAATAGCTATAAACCTTTGTGAAGCACGGCGATACTTAGGGAAACTGCCCTCTATGAAGGTAGCTTGGGGGTGAAGACGGTAGGCAGTAGTGAGGGGCATACCGGCGTGCAAACCATAGGTTCGGGCTTCGTATGAGGCAGCAGCAACTACTCCCCTTCGGTCAAGTCTACCACCAACTACTATCGGTTTGCCTTGAAGCTCAGGATTTTCTGCCTGCTCTACTGAGACAAAGAAAGCATCTAAGTCAATGTGCATTATCCTTACACAGTTCGCCATACATCTTTAGCCTACCAGTAACAGTAAAAAAAGACAATAAGGTGAAATATGATAATGGTAAGTGACACATATTTTGATGTGACAAGAGATAAATAGTTTCCTTACTTTTGTTTAGGGTGCCAGGTCGGTAAGACAGAGGAACAAATGAGTAAAAGAGATATAAGGTATTGCATCACTTGCCAGCCTTTTATTGAGAGAGAATACGGCCAACTCAGACAGAGATATACTCCTATTCCATTAATTGATGAGCAATAAAGCCTTAAGTAATAATTATTTCTTCTGAAGTAAAGAGCGCACCCAATCACGTTCAACCCACAGAGCACAACCACCATCTGTCTCACTCAATTGTTCATGGTTTTGACGAATTGTCTTTAAAAATTCAGATTGCAATGCGTCTTTTAGAGGTAAATCTACTAGGTTCGTATCAGAATATGGAATAAAAGGACATGGCTCGATATCACCTTCTGCACTGACATGTATAAAACCCCGCCCAGCAGAAAGACAACCGCCAATTTCATCTTCATCACCTGGAACTGCAATAAAAAGAGCTGAATATTTAGAACGAAACGAATCTCTCAAAGTTAGAAGATTGGTTCTTTGATCATCTGTAATAACCCAGTCTTCAGTTCCCTCTTTAAGTGGAGTGTATTCGACAAAGAAAAACAACTTACATCCAAGATCGATTAAGAACTTTATAAACTGCTGATCTACGATAGTAGTAAAATTAGACCTGGTCACTGTAAGAGATACACTCCAAAATAAACCTATGCCCTTAAGCTTTTCAATTATCCGTTGTAGGTGCTCATACACCCCTTCGCCTCTCCGTCCATCGGTATCTTCCTGCCAACCTTCCAGGCTAATCACTGGAATGAAATTTCTTTGTCCTTTTAACTTCACGATTAAATCGTCATCTATGAGCATACCATTGGTAAATACTAGGAATATGATTTCGGGAAAATCCCTGGTTATATCTAAAAACTCTTTACGTACCAGTGGTTCACCTCCAGCAATGACCATGAACGAAATCCCCAGTTCCTTCGCTTCGGTAATAATACTCTGAATTTTATTCACACTCATTTCTGGCCGGGACGATCGATTTAAAGCCAGGTGATAGCAACCTTTACAATGAAGATTACACCTGTTGGTAATACTGAAAATCATAATTGGTGGTATATGGATGTCCTCTCGCTCCAACTTAGATCTTACTCGAGCCGCTTTTCGCTGCCACTTTACCGTTTGAAAGAAGTAATAAGCTTGTTTCGGATCTTTGAGGGTAACTCGTAGAGCATCTTTTAAGAAAACATTCAAAGAGTCATTAAGGACTTTACGAAAGTTGCTTTCCTTTTTATATTTCACTGTACCCATTAATGGTAACGAAGCCTTACTTGTCATTTTTCAACTCCTATACTTACTGTTTGTTTAGTCATTTTGCTTGCTCTTTCTATATGTTTGTGCAGCTAATAAAACTATAGCTATTCCAATTATAAAGAGTGGTTTTTTCGTCGTTTTACCTCCAGCTCAGCCAACTATGCTATTTCTTGCTTATTGTGGAGTCTCCAGATAGGTCAATATCGCCCATGATAGGCTCGCCAACATAGACAACCTTTGAGCCGCCGCTGAGGTTAACATCCAGAGTGCCATTTACATTGACGGTAGCACTTCCGCCTCCGCTAAGGTTGATATCAGCGTTGTCGACAGGAAAGGATTCTAAGGTCAAATGGCTTCCACCTGAGCCGTTTATATCCAGGTCATCGGCTGAGCCCGCCAAGTCAACTTGACTACCTCCGGATAAGCCAAAATCGGCATCTGCCGCTTTAATATCACCAGATACCCTACTACCGCCGGACAGTTCAACCGAAAAATCGTGCGATGAGCTAAAACCGGTGATATTAGCTCGAGAGCCCCCGGATAGATCTATTTTGTAGAGTTTAGGCATGGTAATTTTGGCTCTCAGATTTACCGATTTGTAGACACGGATTCCCTTCAATTGAATCCTCAGTGTATCACCGGATTTATTAACCTCAAGGTCTTCTTTCACGTTGTCGTCGACGGTAATCTCTATGCTGAAAGTACTTGACTTGGTCAGTTCCAGCTGGAAGCCATTATGGGCTTCAACCTTGGTATAATCGTTGAAATTGTAGTTTTCAGTAATTGGGTTCCCAGAGCCTGTTAAAACGATACCTTGACAACCTGCTAACAATCCCAATGTTAAAGGTACAACCACCATTACTACTACAATCGCTTTTTTCATAGRTACCTCCTCTGTATTTAATAAGACAATATACGCTCAAGTTGTCTTCACTCCACATTTCMGAAGTTAAGTTTAAKCMCAGTATGTGGTGTTGTCAATATCAGTAGCGAACACAATCCAGAACCATAATAATTACTGCAAGCTGTGCARTCAAGGATATAGTTGGAGGGCGGCTAGGCTGGTTTCAAGGGCTCGGCAATTCATGCTTGTACATTCTGGCTTGTTGTTACGTGAATATCTGTCGTTAGTCTACCGACTGTGGGCAAGAAAGTGTTTTGCACTCTTGCCAAGAGTAGGCTATTATCTTGTTTAGGAATCCAAGCAACCGGAGTAGAACATGCGTATTCTTGTAGTAGATATAGGTACAGGCACCCAGGATATTTTGCTCTTCGATAGCTCTAAGTTGCTAGAGAACTGTGTTCAGATGATTATGCCTTCGCCCACTACTGTTGTCGCTAAACGTATATACGAAGCGACTGCTAGGCGTCACCCTATTCTGCTGAGTGGTGTAACTATGGGTGGAGGACCAAGCAAGAGGGCGCTCACACGACATACTGCAGCTGGGCTGGCAGCCTATGCAACGGTGGAAGCGGCACTCACTTTCTGCGATGATTTAGAGGTGGTGAAAGGAATGGGAGTAACCATCCTTTCTCCTGATGAGATGCCTCGTGTAACTAACCTCGAGGTTATCGAACTGAAGGACCTTAACTTAGTGGCAATCAGACGCTCTCTGGATGCCTTCGCTGTTGACCACCAGCTTGATGCTCTGGCCGTCGCTGTACTCGATCACGGCTTTGCTCCAGATATGTCCAACCGTTTATTCCGCTTCGACCAATTGCGACGAATAGTGGCAAACAAGAGAGAACTTTCAGTCTTCTTCTACCTCGCCCAAGAGGTGCCTGACTACCTCACTCGCATGAGGGCAGTGGTTAAGAGCGTTGAAGTTGATGTACCTTTGCTCCTTCTAGATACCGGGGTTGCCGCTGTGCTTGGTACTCTGCAGGACGAAGAGGTTGTACAGCAGGACCATCTGCTTACGGTGAACATAGGCAATTCTCATACCATAGTCTTTCACCTCCGTCATGGCGTAATCGAAGGTCTTTTCGAGCACCACACCAGGCTTCTTAATGCTGTTACCTTAGACTCGTTGATCGTTAGGTTGGCCCAAGGGATACTCACCAATGAAGAGGTCTATGTTAACGGTGGGCATGGGGCATTAGTTATCGGCGGGGACGTGCAAAGACCGTTTATCGCTATAACGGGGCCCCGTCAGGATATGATGGTTGGTTCGTCATTAAAGCCGTATCGGGCTGTTCCCCACGGTGATAGCATGCTCACCGGCTGCTACGGACTGGTGAAAGCGTGTGCCCTGCGAATGGAAGCTTGGCGTGATGAGATAGAGCAGGCGCTGATTAGAAAGACCTGACATGCCCTGATAAGGCTATCGACTAGTCTCTCTTTCTTAGTGGACAGTAATGAGAGCAAACGTTTACGCACTCATGCTCCTGTGGCTTGTCCGACTCTGCCGAGCAATCATAGGCTTGATTGGTCCTGTGACGCTACACACTTTGACGAATTGTTACCTCTGTGAAAAGAGGTTCCAATTTAAGACTTCTGGTCTAGTACTATATCACTAATATTTACTAATCAAATTAGCCCATGTGGGTGATTGTGCGGTGTGCTTGGATGCACTACTATCATAATTAACAGTCCTATAACCACGAAGTTAGTTGAAGTCGGCACCCATTTTGAGGGGCTCTCCCAGCATGAAACAATTACATCAACTGACAGACAGAGCAGAGCAGAAGATGCATTACACTCTAGCTAACGGCAAGCGACTCTTAGTTGTAACGGCTGACGGACGAATAACACACTCCTATCAGCGTTGGCCGAATAAGTCTTGGGAACCGATCGACCCACATATTCTACGTTTTACACTACCGGGATTAGTATCAGAAACATTTTCTGCTGACACTGAAGCGAGAGAGACAACTGAGTGCCTGGTGGCATAGATAGGGTTGCCACCATTTGGGGTATCCCGCTTACGTTTGAATATCGGCGGGGTACACCTACCAGCTCTAGTCAATATACATGATTAAGACCCTCATAGAGTATTAGGCTATCTAAACTTCGCTAACTTTGTGTATTTCAATGCCATATTAAGGTTGTCCACATAACTAACCTCACAATGTGTTCAATGTCTATCCCAGTACGATAAAGATTAGAAGCAAACGTCCTTCGGAATGGGTGCAGACTGCACAAAGTCGAGAATGTGTAGTCTAGGTCACAATCGCTTGAATTGTTACCTTATCACACAATATGGCTAGTTGTGACTTTACCTTCGAGAGTAGGACTTGGTCATAGACAAACACACGCCGACTGCTGAACAGAACCATCAAATCCTGGACTCCTATATCAACTACGAGCCGTCCCTCTTAACTTTTAATACCAATCCCTCCAGTCTGACTATTTCCACATTCTCATCAACCCCTATGTTATCATCAACGGATTCAGCCCTCCAATACTCCCCATTAACCATGACAGTTCCTACCGGAGTCAGCGGCTTCACAACTCTACCCTGTGTGCCTATCATCCCTTCCCGACCGGTAACCTGCTTCCTGCGGAAACTGGGTATCACCGCGATATGTATTAAAAAAACAAAGATACCGACTATTATCCCCCCGCCAATCATAATTGGCAAAGGAATTTGTATTCCTAGAAAATGTAATATTAGTAGAATAACTACTATTACTGCTGCTTCGTCTAACAGTAATATCAAGACTTTACCCAAGTCCGTAATGGTCTGTAAAATTAACTTAGCATCAATTTTCTTGTTCATCGAAAGTAATTACACACCGCTGGAAGGAATCAATTTCCTGAGACTTTCTTCAATTATAGCCTACCCACAATCTGATTGGTCAAGGTTAGGCTTCACTGTTCGTATAGGCCGGGCCCAAATGGATAGAACCTCCAGGTCACATTCTGACGTTTTGTTCAACGCTTAACAAAAGGGGCTTTTTGTTGCGAGTTCTTTACTACCTCCAATGGGCAGTACTTCCGCTGGCTCTCTGCCAGGTGAGATTCTGCCATATGGACATAGCGAATCGATTCCTTGAGAGTCCGGTGTCTCATCAGCTCCATGATTTTATGGGCATTACACCCCTGTTGAGCCATTATTCTCCTCGGGAAATAAAGGTCTTAACTCTACGCTCAAAGACACTTCGTTCCAAGAGGATGCGGCGCTGGCACTTAAGGCACTTAATCCCTATATCAGCACCGAGTCTGACCACCTGCCATTCATAGCTGCCACAGGGGTGCTTCTTCTTGAGGCGAACCACATCACCCAGATTTATCTCCATAACCACGTCAGTAGACCAGCCCTACTTTTTTACTTATTTATGCCTCATCCATGGCTTCGGCCAGCCCCCTCAAGAAAGGGCTTGAAGCATGCTCCAAAAGCCAAAGCCCAAAGGCAAAGCCCTCATCTTCTAGCTCTTTCCCTTTAAGCTGGGGGACAACCTTTAGTTCTAGCCTCTCCTCGTTTCCTTCAGCAATGATAAAGCTTGTTATTGTTGACATACCTCTTAGTCTTGAGATTCAAATGGGGTAGGAGTAGCAAGATGCCCCAGCAATATTTTCCTACGGTGCAATTTGGGATAGATAATAGTTAATCTGGTCCTGTAGCTCAGAGGCAGCACGCCGCGCTGCCTGGGCAAAATCTTTTTCCCGTGAGGCATATATGATTTGTCGTGACGAACTAATAATTGCCTTCTCCCCTTTACTATTAACCCCGTAACGAACTGCTGACTCTAGCTCTCCCCCCTGAGCACCAATGCCCGGTATTAAAAGCGGCATAGTGGGATGGCTTTTTCGAATCAGCCTTAATTCCTCAGGGTAGGTAGCGCCAATCACTAACCCAATGTTGCCGTGAGTATTCCACTGGCTGGCTTTAAGGGCTACTATTTCAAACAGCGGGCGGTAGCCGGACTCTGCCTTACAGTGGAGGGACTGGAAATCAAGGGCGCCAACGTTAGACGTCCGGCATAGGATGAATACCCCTTTATTAGCGTATTGGATAAAGGGCTCTATTGAATCGAAGCCCAGGTAGGGATTCACTGTAGCTGCATCAAAGTTAAGGTTAGAGAGAATAGCCTTGGCATAAGCCTTAGCCGTGTTACCTATATCGCCCCGCTTGGCGTCTCCTATAACTGGTATGTCATTGGGTATGTGTGTCATAGTGCGCTTCAGGGCATCAAGTCCCTCATCATCTAGGGCTTCGTAGAAGGCAAGGTTGAGTTTGTAGGCACAAACCAAGTCAGAGGTAGCATCAATAATTGCCTTGTTGAATTCAAAAACATCTACTCTATCAGGCATCAGCTCTGGGTCAGGGTCAAGACCAACACAAAGCAAACTTTTATTTTTTCGGGTGGCGTTGGTCAGCTTTTCAATGAAATTCACTTGGCACCTCTTAATCGGGCAGTTATAGGCTGATAATATCAGTCGATATGAGGTAGAGTCAAGTTGTGAAATTGTTAACGATTAATCAGGAATGATATAATTTGTTTTAAATTATGTATAAGCAGGCTATAGACTATCTATCTAGCTATACCGACTATGAAAAGATGCCGATGCCACACGACCCAGCTTTTTATGATCTGAGGCGTGTGGATGAGTTGCTAGCTCAGTTAGGTAATCCCCACCTTAAAGCCAGGTCAGTCCATATCACTGGCACCAACGGTAAGGGAAGCGTGGCAGCTATGGTAGCCTCAGCTCTTACCGCCTCTGGTTATACCACCGGACTCTATACCTCACCTCATCTGTATACCTGGAGAGAGCGTATTCGGGTTGATGGTGAGTTAATCTCTGAGGAAGAGCTTGCTTCCGTAGTAGAGAAGGTTAAGCCTGAGGTTGAGGCGGTAAACCGCAGAGCCACCTATGGTCAGTTGACTACCTTTGAGCTGTTAACGGTGCTAGCCTTTGCCTATTTCAAGCTAAAGGAGGCAGACTTTCAGGTGCTGGAGGTAGGAATGGGAGGAAGATTTGATGCCACCAGTGTAATCACCCCTGAGGTTTGTATTATTAGTTCTGTCAGTTTTGACCATACTGAGGTGTTGGGTAGCTCTCTGGCAGAAATAACAGCTGAGAAGGCAGCTATTATCAAGCCTGGTAGTCTCGTGGTGACTTCTCCCCAGCTTGATGAGGTGGCTCAGGTAATAGAAGAAGCTTGCCTTAATTGTGGGGCGCCATTGGTTAGGGTAGGTAGTGATGTTACCTGGCAAAGTCTTGGTTTTGATTTAAAAAGGCAACTATTTCGGGTGAAGGGGAGGCTGGGTAGTTATAAACTATCTATTCCACTGCTTGGTCGCCATCAGTTAGATAATACTGCCACTGCAGTAGCAGCTCTGGAGATACTGGCTGAAAAGGACTTTAATATTTCCAGGGATAGCATCACCAGTGGTCTGGCGCGAGTAAGCTGGCCAGGTCGATTTCAGATTCTTAGCCTCCACCCCCCTGTAGTAGTTGATGGCGCCCATAATCCTGACTCAGCCCGGAGTCTAAAGCAATCTCTTGAGCAATACTTCGGGCTGCTGACCAGGCACTCTAAGGAGGCAAGATCAATAGGTAATTTCCAACGCCCTGAATTTGACCGAACCGTCTTGGTTATAGGGGTATCATGTGATAAGGATATAGCCGGCATGGTCTCAGAGTTGTTTCCCCTTTTTGACAGGGTTATTGTTACTCGTTCTCGCCATCCTCGGGCAATGGCACCAGCACTGATTAAAGCAGAGTTTGCTAAGTACGGGGTAGAAGCACAGGTAGGGGACAATGTTCCAACTGCGGTATCTCTAGCTTTAGCTGGAGATAGAGACCTTATATGCGTTGCTGGTTCTTTGTTTGTGGTAGGGGAGGCAATTGAGCAGGTAAGTATGCAGGCTCGTATATCAAAGGAGAGTTTGGAAGGAGAACCCGTTAGCAATAGTTAGGAGACTATGTTATATTCCATGGTCAGAGCCTCTTTGGGTAGCATATTGTCCAGGATTCTCTGCAGTGCCATAGTGTGGCTGCAAAGCCCCCAGTTTGAGAAAAAGTGACAGGAACAATGCCATTTGCCCTCTTGGTAGCTTGTAGTGTAGTTATCATGTTCTCCCTGAAATTTAACTGATAGCGCAGAGAAGGTTACCCGGTCTGTCTCCTGGGCGTAGCGTTTTGCTTTTTCGATTTTCCCAATTAGGCTTGATTGCATGCTTATCACCCTCCTAAATTAAGAAGCACTGACTAATTTAGTTCAGTGCTTCCTTTCCCTTATCATTAGTAAAGGTTGTAACTGCTAGGCACATATTATCTGCCTCTAACCAAAACTTCCATCACATATTTAATTCTACTCCTTCTTTGCTTATAAGTCTAGGCGTCGAATTGACAGCTAGTATGTCTTACACTAAAATCGTATGTAGCTGCTTATTGGCAGATGGAGAGTAAATAGGTGACCAGTGACGAACTTCGGACGGCATTTTTGAGCTTCTTTGAGGAAAAAGGACATACAATCGTTCCCAGCTCCTCTTTGATACCTCGGGGTGACCCAACTTTACTGCTTACCAGTGCTGGTATGGTGCAGTTCAAGCCCTACTTCTTGGGCGAGGCTTTGCCCCCTAATCGCCGTTTGGCATCATGTCAAAAGTGCTTTCGTACCACCGATATTGAATCGGTAGGCGACCCTAGCCACCTTACTTTTTTTGAGATGCTGGGTAACTTTAGCATTGGTGACTACTTTAAGCAGGAGGCAATTAACTGGGCCTGGGAATTTGTTACCCAGCGGTTAGGGCTTCCACCTGAGCGCCTGTGGATAACCATTTTACTTGATGATGAAGAGTCTTTCCGATACTGGCAGGAAGTAGGCGTCCCTGAGCATAGAATTCTAAGATTTGGCGAAGAAGATAACTTCTGGGGACCAGCCGGTAATTCTGGACCCTGTGGACCCTGTAGCGAAATCCTGTATGACTTTGGGGAAGGGGTTGGCTGTAGCAAGGCTTCTTGTGCCCCAGGCTGTGATTGCGGTCGTTTTTCGGAGCTCTGGAACTTGGTGTTTACTCAATATAACCAGGACGAAGGTGGGCACCGCACTTTATTACCGAGACCTAATATTGATACTGGCATGGGACTGGAGAGGACGGCAGCCGTAGTCCAGGGCAAAACCTCGGTTTATGAGACAGGCCTGTTTGCTTCACTACTGGATAATATCTCCAAGTATATAGGGAAGAAGTACGGCACTGATGATGATGCTGATTATGCCATGCGGGTAATAGTCGAGCATGGCCGAGCCCTGGCTTTCCTTATCGCTGATGGGGTCATTCCTAGTAATGAGGGGCGGGGCTATGTGCTTCGCCGGCTGCTGCGCCGGGCAGCCCTCTTTGGCAGGAGGCTGGGATTGGACAAGCCGTTCCTTAACCAAATAGCTGGTGCAACGGTTGGTCATATGGGACGCATTTATCCGGAATTAGAGCGGGAACAGAACAAGATTTATTCGTTGATTGGGGATGAGGAAAGGAGATTCGAGGAGACACTTAATACTGGTCTGGAACTTATTGAGAATATTATGGCTGAGTGGGAAACCGACCGAGCAGGGGAAATCTCAGGCGTGGATGCCTTCCGATTGTATGATACATATGGCTTTCCGGTGGAGCTAACAAAAGAGATTGCTGTCGGGCGTGGTCTTTTAGTGAATTTAGAGGGCTTTGAGAGGGAAATGGAGAAACAGCGGGAAAGAGCTAGAGCAGCCCGGAGAATTGTGATAGAGGAGGGTATTCTCACTAAGGAGGGATTTCAGCCCACAAGTTTGGAAAAAGATCTTGGCGAATTAAAGTTTGTCGGGTATCATAATTTATCTAGTATTGCCAAGGTAGTCTCGATTAATTTCGGCGATGTAGATAAAATAGAGCAAGGGGATAGAGCAAATATCATCCTCTCTGAGACCCCTTTCTATGGAGAGATGGGGGGACAGGTGGGTGATACTGGTGAGATATGTGGTGCCTCAGGACAGTTTTTAGTCACTTGCACTACCCGAGTGCCACCGGATATTGTTGTCCATCAGGGGCAGGTTACTGAGGGTAGTTTGACTGTGGGTGACGAAGTAGAGGCGGTGGTGGATAGGGAACGCCGTCTTGATATTGCCCGCAACCACACGGCTACCCACTTAGTTCAGTTTGCCCTTCGCCAGTTGCTAGGTAAGCATGTTCAGCAAAGAGGCTCGCTAGTAATGCCAGAGCGATTTAGCTTCGATTTCTCTCATATGGCAGGCATGACTGAACAGGAAGGAAGGGAAGTGCAGCATATTGTCAATGAGAAAATCCGCCAAAACCTTACGGTATATGACGAGGAAGTTCAGTATAAGAAGGCTATAGAGGAAGGAGCTATAGCTCTGTTTGATGAAAAGTATAGTGATGTAGTTCGGGTGGTGAGGATTGGTGAACCAGTTGTTAGTGCCGAGCTTTGTGGAGGCACTCATGTGGCATCAACCGGGGAGATAGGTTTCTTTCATATTTCCGGTGAACATAGCATTGGTGCTGGATTGCGCCGTATTGAAGCTGTTACCGGTAGACAGGCTGAGGCATTTATTGAGCGGCGGCTTTCTAGTTTGACGAAGATTGCTAGTAGACTGGCCACTGAAGTGGAGGATACCTTGGATAAGGTAGATAGTCTTGTTACTGAGCTAAAGAATGAGCGTAAGCAAAGGCTAGCTCTGGATAGGGAACTGTCTTGGAAAATAGCTGAGTCTTTGTTAAGTCAGGCAGAAGTGATTAATGGAGTAGCAGTGTTGTCAGCTAAGGTTCCGTCTTCTCGGCTTGAGGCTTTGCGAGAGATGAGTGACCGGCTCAGAGAGCAGCTAAAAAGCGGGATAATAGTTCTGGGCACAGTTTATGAGGATAAACCTGTCTTTCTAGCTGCAGTAACCCCGGATTTAGTAGCCAGAGGTTACGATGCTGGAGAAATAGTGAAACAGGTGGCCGGGGTGGCTGGAGGTGGTGGAGGGGGTAAAGCAGGATTAGCCCAGGCCGGGGGTAAGCATAGGGAGAAATTAGATGAAGCCCTTCGCTTGGTAAAAAGCTTAATATAGCTGGAGGCACATATAACGCGCAGTTTAGGTCTTGATATTGGAGATAAGAGGATTGGGGTGGCTCTTAGCGACCCTCAGGGGATATTGGCTAGTCCCTTCACTATCATCTACTGTAGAGATGAGACAGCAGATATAGAGGCCATTGTTAGTATTGTCAGACAGAACCAAGTTGAGCAGATTATAGTGGGCTTGCCACGCTCTATGAATGGTAGCCTGGGTAAGCAGGCGGAGAAGGTAAAAGCCTTCACTCAGGAATTATTTAAGCATACCGAAGTCGCTATAGATTTTAGGGATGAGCGGTTGTCAACGGTATCAGCTAAACGCTTGATGCAAGCGACCACAAGCAAGAAGAACCGACAAAAAGCCAAGGACGATGCCGTAGCTGCGGCCATTATCTTACAGGGTTATCTGGACGAGACACCTGGTCAATAAGCTGCGCCGCTTGACATAAAGTCCTTTAATAGTTGCCCATCAATGCCTTAAAGAGCAGGTCTATAAATGCTGACAGGTCGCCTGTAGGGAGAGGTGAGTATGGACTTCAATTTTAGTGAGCAGGAGAGGATGCTACAGAGAATGGCGACGGAGCTCGCTGCAAAGTCGGTGCAACCACGAGCTAGTGATATTGATGCCACCGGGCAGTTCCCGTTTGATTTGGCTAAAGAAATGGGTAGACTGGGATACCAAGGTTTGCCCTATCCCTCTGAATACGGAGGCAGTGGAGTCGGTTATACTAGCTATGCCTTAGTGCTGGAGCAAATTTGCAAGGCTTCAATGACGGTAGGTGCTATTATAGCTGTAAATACTATCCCGGAAGAAGCAATCTTCCGTTTTGGCAACGAGGAGCAAAAAAAGACCTTTTTAACTCCTCTGGCTCAAGGCAAATTGCTCAGCTGTATTGCCTTTACTGAAGCCGAGACAGGCTCGGACCCAAAAGCAATTACTACATTGGCTAGAAAAAGCGGCAGTGGCTATGTAGTTACCGGTCAAAAGCAGTTCGTTGCCCTTGCCCCAGCGGCTAATCTGGCTCTGGTCTTTACCAGGGACCAGGAGGAAGGGCTAAATGCCTTTATCATTGATACCTCATCCCCAGGGTATAACATCCGTGAGCCCTGTGAGACCTTGGGATTAAGGGGCTTGGGAACTTCAGTAGTATATCTTGATGACATTTATGTGCCTGAGCAGAACCTGCTTGGAAAAGAAGAACAAGGCTTTGACATTCTGCTTGAAGTAATGAGCGTGGAGCGATTGGGAGTGGCGGTACAGGGGATAGCCGTGGCCCAAGCGGCGTTGGAACTTTCTATTGGTTATTCCAGGGAGCGAAGAGCCTTAGGGAGACCAATTGCCAAACTACCAACTATTCAGTGGCATTTGGCTGAGATGGCGTCTCGGATAGAAGCTGGCAGGTGGTTAGCCTATCGGACTGCTTTCCTACGCGACCAGGGTTTGAACATCCAGTATGAGTCTTCGTTAGCTAAGCTCTTCGCCTCCCAGGTGGTAGTTGAGGTTACCCGTATGGCCATGCAGGTTCATGGTGCCTACGGCACAATGAAGACTTTGCCCGTGGAACGGCTGTATCGGGACGCTAAGATGACTGAGATATATGTCGGTGTCTCTGAAATACAGCGAAGCATTATCGCCAGCCACTTAATATGAACAACTTTTACTTAATACACACTTGTCGTGATAGTAAAGACCGTGCTGGAGAGCTCCAAACACCACACGGGCTGGTACCCACGCCAGTATTTCTACCCGTAGGCAGCCAGGCCACGGTCAAAACACTGACCCCTGGTGAGCTTAAAGATATTGGGGTGACTATGGTGCTGGCTAATACTTACCATCTCTACCTCAGACCGGGCATATCTGTAGTTGAAAAGATGGGAGGTTTACACCAATTCATGGCCTGGGATGGGCCTATACTCACTGACAGTGGTGGCTATCAGATATTCAGCCTGGCACGGCTATGCCGGATTAATGATGATGGGGTTATATTCCGCTCCCATATTGATGGCAGTGAGCACTTTATTACCCCTGAGTTAATTATCCAATTTCAGGAGACTCTTGGTGCTGATATTATTATGGTTCTGGATGAGTGCCCGGCCTATGATGATAGCTTCGAAAGGGTGCAGGTGGCGATGCGCAGAACACATCGATGGGCAGAGAGATGCCAGAGAGCTCAACAGCGTAGTGACCAGTCACTGTATGCTATTGTGCAAGGGGGCGTCGTCCCTCAACTTCGGCGTCAGTCGGCTGAATACCTCACCTCGTTAGGATTTCCGGGCTACGCCATTGGTGGCTTGAGTCTGGGGGAACCCAAAAGGGTAACTCTGGCCATGATTGAAGAAACGGTGGCTTTATTACCGGAGGACAAGCCACGATACCTTATGGGGATAGGCTCGCCGGAGGATATCATTGAGGGTGTAGCTAGTGGATGCGACATATTTGATAGCGTCTTACCTACCCGGGTAGCCCGAAATGGCGCCTTCTTTACCTGGCAAGGCAGGCATAATATTCGAAATGCTGCTTATAGCCAGCTGGAACAGCCTATTGTTTCCAACTGTGATTGCTATGCCTGTCGCACTTTCTCAGTAGCATATCTACATCATCTATTTAGCTGTGAAGAGCTATTGGGCTATAGGTTATTGACCATACATAACTTAAGCTTTATTAATAATTTAATGCGTAAAATAAGAGGTGCCATCTTAAGTGGCACCTTTAGCTCTTTCAGGGATAAGTTCTTGGCAAGTTACCAGCCTACTGATGAGCGGGTACGGCTTGACCAGAAGCAAAAGTGGTTGAAATCGCGCAGCTTGAGCCCCTAACTCTGGTCGTTTATTTACCGAGCAATAGCTGACTAAGTCACAGCTGGCTCATCAACTCGCACTCCCCTAGAGATAGCCCACGCAATTCCATCCTCAATATTCTGGGTTTCACCTTCAAGTTCCGCTTCTATCCAGCCTCCATCCTCGGTGACATTAGCCTGGAGGATATTGGTTGCAACCTTGAACTGTTGTCCCAGGTTATAGATAATTGGCTGGGTAACTACTTCTTCATTAAAGGTAAGCGTGACGCGTCGTTTTGCCATCGGCTCCCCTCATTATGCTAGAATTTCTCTGCTTTGGAGGCGTTGTTCAACAGCTTTGGCTTCGCTTATAATATTCTCAATAATTTCCCTGACACTAGGTACCTCATGTATCAGCCCTACGCTCTGACCACAGGCAATGACTCCCTTATTAACATCACCTTCGTCTAGGGCTTGTTTTCCCCGCAATCCGGTTATCAGCGGCAAAAGCTCTTCCAGCGTAGCTCCCTTTTCCTCCATCTCCAATACCTTTAATGATAATACCGTCTTCAGCACTCTTTCTGGATTATTAAAAGAACGATTTATCATAAAAGTGTCCTTTTCTGTAGCTTGCACCATCCATTCCTTAATCTTAGGGTGCGCTAGGCATTCTTGGCTCGCCATAAAACGAGTACCCATCGTCACGCCTTCAGCACCGAGGGCTAGGGCAGCAACCAGACCCCTACCATCGCCAATACCCCCGCCAGCGATAACTGGAATCTTGACTGCGTCCACAGCTATAGGGATATTAACTAAGGAGGTAACGTCTTCCATACCTGGGTTGCCACCAGCTTCAAAGCCGACAATGGTTACTGCGTCTACTCCTACCTGTTCTGCCGTCTTAGCATCTCTTACCCGGGCACACTTATGCATTACCGTTACCTTATCATCCTGGAGCAACTTCATATATGGCTCTGGGCTTCTTCCTGAGGTCTCAATAATATTTGCCCCTTCCTCTAAAGCAGCATTAATATACTCCTCATAGTTCACTGATCTGAAGGTTGGCAACAAGGTAATATTGACCCCAAACGGCTTATCAGTCATGCTTTTCGTTTTCCTAATCTCCTGCCGAAGTTCTTTGACAGTAGGAAAGGTGGCTGAAGAAATAATACCTAAGCCTCCGGCATTAGATACGGCTGATACCAATTCAGCCCGTGCTAGCCATAGCATTGCTCCCTGGATTATAGGATATTCTATGCCGAGCATTTCGGTAACTCTGGTTTTTAACACGGATTAACCTCATCCTCCTGCTACTAGCGGTACTATATGAATCTCGTCCCCGTCCTTAACTGGCTTAGTCAGTTCCTCAGGGAAAGCGGGTTCCCTATTAACAAAAATAGTAAGATAACCAAGCAATTCCCCATCCCTATCGAATATCTCCTTCTCAAGAGCCGGGAACTGTTTTAGCAAGTGTTTAAGGCACTGACCGGTAGTATTTCCATTAACTTCTACTATGGTTTGTCCATTAGTATCCTCCTGCCACTCGTGCCAGTGAAGATTTATCTTTATGCTCATCTTCTACTCCTTGCTTGTCAAATGGCCACAACGCTCACCGTTCGGGTCTTTATTGACCATGAACTCGCTGAATTTCATGTCCAGTCTATCATGGGCCGAGCATTTCGGTAATCCTGGTATTAAGCATAGATTAGTCCTATCCCCCTGAAATCGCCATAGGTATTATATCAATCACATCCCCATCCCTAACTGGCTTAACCAGCTCCTCGGGGAAAGCACTTTCCCCATTAATAAAAATACGAACTCCGACAGCAACCTCGCCATTCCCCTCAAATAACTGCTCTTTAATAGCCGGGAACTGTCTTGCTAGGTAGTTGAGGCATTGACCCACTGTATTTCCACTAACTTCAGCTACGACCGACTCATTGGCCCAATCGCCGAAAAAATACCGACTAATGTTTACCTTTATACTCATTTCCTCTCCTTACTGGCCCAAATGGCCACAATGCTCGCAATTCGGGTCTTTCTTGACCTTGAACTCTCTGAATTCCATGTTCAGTCCGTCATAGACTAATAATCTGTTGGTTAATAATTTACCAATGCCCACGATATACTTTATTACCTCTGCAGCCTGGATGCAACCTATAACTGCTGGGGTAACCCCGATTACCGGGAATTTCCCCTTGGTGGTAACCCCGCGATATACGCATCTTAGACAGGCTGTTTCGCCAGGGATTATAGTCATCGCCCTTCCTTCAAAACCATAAATTGCCCCGTGGAAGAAAGGTATATTTTGGTCTAAAGCAGCCTTATTAAGCAAATACCTCGTCTCCAAGTTATCCATGGCATCAACTATTAAATCAAAGCCAGCTACAAGCTGAGAAACGTTAGCTTCGGTTATCATTTCCGCTACAGCTTCTATTGTCACCTCTTGATTCAGCTTTTTAAGCTTCTCGGTTGCTGAATCGGCCTTTCTCCTTCCAATGTCCTCCTCCCAGTGCAAAACCTGTCTATTGAGATTACTAAGCTCTACCCTATCATAGTCAACGATTCGTATCACCCCAACCCCGGCGGCCACTAAGTAGGTAGATACAGGGGCGCTAAGACCACCAGCACCAGCAATAAAGACCCTTGCCCGTTTAAGCTTTTCTTGCCCTGCCTCCCCAAATCCCTCAATCATTATTTGTCTATCGTATCTTTCCAGCTCATTTCTGGTAAGCATGTCTACTAATCGCTCCTTAGCGCTTTATTTTACCTCTTTATCTATCCATTCCAAATAATCCTGATTGCCACCAATGATTGGCAAGGCGATTATCTCAGGAACTTCATAGCTATGAAACTCTTTAACCAACGTAACAATCTGGTTTAATAGTGATGCTTTGGTTTTAACGATTAGAAGGCTTTCCTGAGAGGAATCAAGCTTATCTTGCCACCAGAAGAGCGAACTAATCCCGGACACGATATTTACGCAGGCCGCTTTCCTTTGACTGAGCAGCACTTTGGCTATTTTATGTGCCTCTTCGCTGTTACTTGCAGTAGTAAAGAGGACTATATAAGCAGGCTCTTTAATCTTCCTACTCGTCATGAGGCACTACCCTCCAATCACAGGTGTAGACATTCATACTCTTCCCCTTGACGGAGCCGATGAGGGTTATACCAAAATCAGCAGCCAACTTCACCCCCAAGCCAGTAGGGACAGTCAGGGAGATTATTATAGGGATTTTTCTTTTAGCTACCTTGAGTAATTGTTCTGAGGGGACTCTTCCGGTAGTGATTACGATTCGGTTATCTGTCGGTATATCTTTCAGAACACATTCGCCAAATATTTTATCAATGGCATTATGCCTACCTAAGTCATCAGCGAAAACTAGGATGCTTTTAGTATCACACAGGGCAGCACTGTGAACACCGTGGCTTGCCTGGAAAAGCTGGGAGTGATGCCGAAACTCGTCTGCCAGCTTGAAGACTTGGTGAGGTGTTATTACAACTTGAGATTCTACGTTTGCCTGTACCTGGATATAGGCATCACTATAAAAAGAAGCCCCTTTTACAGTTCCACCGCCCGAGGATATAAACCGCTTCTTAAATAAAAGCTCCCTAGCCAACCCTTTATCCTCCTTGGTTTTCACCTGAACCACACCCCTTTGGCCATCAACTATTACTTTCTTTATTTCGTCTCTGCTTTTAAGTAGCCCTTCAGAGAAAAGAAAACCGATGGCTAGATAATCTAGCTTTGTCGGGGAGCAAAGCAGCGTTACTAGCTCTCGATTATTCAGGATAATGGTGAGAGAAAATTCCGTGGCAACTATACCCTCGAATTCACTCTTACCTTGTTCTGTAATCTGCACTATTGGGAATTTCTCTGCTTCCATCTTTTTCTATCCTGATTATATTACCGACTCTAGCAGTTCCACCACGAGTTACCTTTGTAAATGCCCCCTCTTTGAGCGTGATACATTGGCCTATCTGACGACGGATAGTATACCAGCTATGGCTCTCCTTGCCAATCTGGGTAACCTCCAGGATGACTTCTTTCCTTGGTTGAGGTGCAGCAAACATCTGATTCTACCTTGACCACGGCTGAGGAATTAATGTAGCAAACAACACTAGCCTCTGGGAGTTCCTTTTTTCTCTTCCTCAGACTTTCAGCAGTAATCATATCGGCCAAGGGGCAGCCAGAATTTATATCCGGGAGTAGAACCATCTTATCTGGACAGAGGATAGAGGCTGTCTCAGCCATGAAGTGAACCCTGCAAAACACAATCACCTCGGCGGTTGTTTTGGCTGCATTTTGGCTAAGCTCCAAGGAATCACCGGCAAAATCGGCTATATCCTGAACCTCCCCCAGTTGATAGTTATGGGCCAGAATAATAGCCTTCCTTTGTCTCTTGAGACGTAGGATTTATTATCTTAATTCAGCACGGTTGAAAACCACTTTAGATTACCTCTACATTAGACCGAAGTTAGGCAGATTTTTACCTTTCCCCATAGTCCTATTTAATCATCTTTAACAGCCTCACCCGTAGCCGTGCCACTTTCTATGAGGTAGTATCCTAGAGCCTTCCAGGCCCTATTCTTAGCCTCAGCCGGGTTTTATCACCTTGATTTCTAGCTCCTCACTCACTTCACCGCTCCTACCGTCCGCTACGGTAGCCGTAATAACATAGGTTCCACAAGTATTGGGTGCCGTCCAAATAACAGTATGGCCTTGTCCAGAGATAGTCCCTCGAATCGTTGACCACAAGTAGCTAAGTTCATCCCCATCCGGGTCGGAAGCAATACACTCGATAGAACTGGTCTTACCTTGTCTTACCGACGATGGCTCAGCAGTCAAACTCTTAATAACCGGAGGATGGTTTATTTCTACTATACTGATGGTTAGTTGTGCCGTTGCTTCACCATCCCTACCATCGGTTACTTCAACCGTGATGGTAAAAACCCCAGGTTCATCAGGCGAAATCCAGGTAACAACAGAGCCTTCCCCGGAAATATTGCCACCACTAGTTGCCCAGATATAGCTCAAGCTATCACCATCTGGGTCTGAGGCAATACATTCAACCTGGCAGACACCTGCTGGGTTAATCCACTCTTCATTGGCGGTCAGGCTAGAGATGACCGGTGGTTTATTGGCTGACGCACAGCTGCTAATAAGTAGGGTAGCTACAACCAAGATGATTAAACTAGCTAGCCACTTTAGCTGGCTAGAAATTAGTTTTATCATATATTCTCTCCCTTCCGTTTCATAAACCACGGTTAAAAACTACTTGAGATTACCTCCACATTAGACCGAAGTTGGGTAGATTTTTACCTTTCCCCACAGCCCCATTTTGTCATCTTTAATAATAATTATGCCCAGTAAACTCTCAATACCTTTAGCAAACTCAATTCCTCTTGGGATGTCGCTGGGCTCAACAATTAAGTTGCCTATAGCTGTGGCTGCAGCGTCAGCCAGAGTAGCTGACTTTGAAAGCACTACCACGGCATCCGCCTTTCCATAACTCAGGGAATGCCCCACTGTTCCTGAAGAGCTACAAACTCCTAGCGGTGTATCTTGCTCGTTGATTTCCAATCCAATTTTGCCGCTTAAAGGCGATTTGCCGGCATAAATCCCTATTAACCTTTTTTTTAAGCTCTTTAGAAATATATCACCTCCATTCTCAATAATTATCTCCGGTGAAAAGGCTAATAGTTCGTTACCAACAAACTCGGCTATAGCCCCAGCCACTGAAGCCATAGGACCAACTCCAACTTTCCTTGCCGACTCTGACATCAACTTTATAATATGCGGGACATCGTCATTGGCAGATAAGGGTTCGAGAGAGGTAAGGAATGACGGGTACCGTTCAATATACCCTTCCAATGTRTCGCGGTATTTTAATACTAGCTTAAGTGCTTTCCTTTTCAGGTTAGTTGAGGCACGAATATATAAATCAGTCTCCTTTAGTGCTACTTTAAAGGAGATTAAGTCTTGGCTTTTAATCCAGTGTCGATAGGTTCTGGGCTCATACATCAACTAGAAGTGTAGCTCCATTGCTCTCGGAGGGCAAGCCTTTATACACTGTTCGCAAGCCACGCAGCGTTCATTATCGAAATTAACCCGCTTGGTTAAAGGGTCAAGTTCAAAGGCATCGGTGGGGCAGATAGTTATGCAGGCACCGCAGTGTGTACACCTTTGCTCATTGCGAGTAACATCTTGGCTTAGTGATTGGATCCTGACCCCGCTTTCAGTTAAATACCTGATACCCTTATCATAATTATTTTGCTCGCCGCTTATCTCTATAACCATTAGACCCTCTGCCTCCTGGGTAAAGAAAGCCTTTAAAATGTTAAACTCGAGGTTATAATCCTTTACCAGTCGGTATACTATAGGTCGGTCTACCAGACGCTTAGGAAAATGCAGGACTATTCTTTTGGAAACAGCCATTTCAACTACCTCGGTTCTTATTTGGCTAGGTTATCTTATCAGGGAAATATTTAAATATGGGTCTTACTCTTCTATCGGCCGTTCTTTAAGTGGCTTAAAGGTTATACCTGATTCTACACCGGGTAAGGGTGCCACTGGCTCGGTTAGCAAGAATTCTCCCCTTAATATCCACTCCTTTAGAGTGGTAGCAATTTCTACAGCCTTGGGGTAGCTGGATAAGGAAGCAGTGGGCACCTCCTTTCCCTGAATAAGTATCTTACCACTTCTGAGTTGAGCGTAACTGACTTCACTCAGGAGATCTGATTTCATCTGGGGGTATGCTTCTGAATAGTCTATCACCGGAGCAAAAATATCATCATCACTGACTACAGTATATTGTAAGATTTCCTCAGAGAGTATGGGTATAGGTATTCCAATGCCCACAGTTAAAGTGCAACCATAGCCTAGCATGCTGGTGCCTAGCAGCCATCGTGGTTTCATCTGCTTTAAATCACCTATTACTGAGAGCGTTCCAGCTCCTCGCCTAGGTACCCCATTTTCAGTGCGAAGCACATTAGGGTTATGCTGGGTACCCTGCCAGGCGACAAAGCCTACGCCACCACCTAATAATATTTTGGTGCCTATGCCAATGGTCTTATAATAGGGGTCATTCAGTAGTGGTGAGAGCTGCCCGGCTGTAGAATAGTTAGCATTACCCAGTTGAGGTTTTAATACACCCATATAGGTGTAGATTGTCCTATCAGAGAGGTTAACCGCTACATTATAATTCTGGTAAGCATTCCTGATGTTGAATAGCACTGCCTCATTGATGTCTTTTATATTAATCCAGGATTCAAGCCGTCTCCTCGGGTAGCAATCCGTACCGTAACCGGTTGCCACCAATGCGATATTCTTCCCTGCTACCAGCTCCTCAATCACATGCCCACCACCGTAATTAAATTCGCCGGGATGGACTCTATTTCTGGGGTCATCATCAGGAAGAGCATTAGACCCTATAAATATGTCTACTGCCGCCAACCCGGTGTAAGCGGGAACATCATTGAGATAGGCTCTACCACCGCCAAGCTTTATTCGTGGTTTGGCGTGTCCTATATTAAGGTAGGCACCAGATGAGCACATAGGGCCAAAGGTGCCAGTAGTAACCACATCTACTTCTTGCGCCGCCATTTTCACGCCCTTCTGTTTGACGATGTCTATTATTTCTTCAGCAGTTACTACTACCGATTTGCCCTGTTGTATTTTTTCGTTTATCTCTGTAATCGTTTTTGCCATATCTTTAACATAATAATATCCAAGGCTGGTGCTTGTCAATTTACCCAGTTAGCGTGGCCCTTTGGAAATGCTATGAGTGTTCATGGCTGGATAGAAGTCGGGAGATTAGGGGCTGCGCCCCCAAATACAATTCTAGGGTAGGAGGGTGGGAAGAAAGAGGAAAGTTTGTTATAATAGGAATGATAGCTTTAGCTATCCCGGGAGGTTATGCTTGCTATGGTAAGAAGCTATACTGCGAAATACACAAAAATAAGCTCTGGGTATATGGGACAACTTGTTGAATGGCCTGAGGTAATTACCGAGGGGAAAACAATAGAGGAATGCAGAGAGATGCTCAGGGATACCCTGCGAGAGATAATATTAGCCTATAAGCAGCAGGAGAAGGAAATCCCTCTCGGGGGAGACCTCCTGGAGCAAATGCTCGTAGAGGCATGAATTGTCAGTTAAGCGCCGAGATTTAGTGAGGTACCTTGAGGCGAATGGATTCTATCTATTGCGTGAGGGAGCAAACACTCTATCTATACCAAGTGGTATTAAGACAGTACCAATTAAGAGGCACCGTACGCTTGACAGGATAACTGCCAACGAATTGTGCAAGCAAGCCAGACTTGCTCCTAAGTTCTAGCCTCTGAGCAAAAGGCTTGTTGCTCCCTTCAATCTTCTCTTGGTAAATGACCTCGCTAGTTTGTGTGGACTCTCCCGTTAATCCCCACAAGTTGAAGGGCATCTCGTTATAAGCTATAATCTAAGTCTAAAGTTTCTGGGTTAGGAGAGGATTTTGCTTAAAAGTCATAGCTGTGGTGAACTTAATAAAGAGCATGTAGGCGCTCAGATTACCCTGGCTGGCTGGGTAGACCGTCGTCGAGACCATGGGGGACTTATATTCATTGACCTCCGAGACAGAGAAGGCATAGTCCAGGTGGTATTCAATCCCGGAATATCAAAGCCCTGCCATGAAATAGCTAGTGAGATGCGCAGTGAATATGTGGTTAGGATTAGTGGTGAGGTTGCCCTCCGCCCTCCAGGAACTGAGAACCCTAAACTAGCCACCGGTGATATTGAAGTTATTGCCCATAATACAGATATAATTAATCCATCAAAAACACCACCCTTTTATATAAATGAGGATATTGAGGTAGACGAGAACCTCCGTCTCCAGTATCGTTACCTTGACATACGTCGGGCTCGGATGAAAGAGAATTTGCTCCTTCGCTACCGGGTAGTGAAATTTATTCGTGATTTCCTGGATGCCAAGGGGTTTATTGAAGTAGAAACGCCAATGCTGATTAAGAGCACTCCTGAGGGGGCTCGTGACTACTTGGTGCCTAGTAGACTCCATCCCGGTAAATTCTATGCTCTACCTCAGTCGCCACAACAACTCAAGCAGTTATTAATGGTAGCCGGCGTGGAGAAATATTTTCAGATAGCCAGATGCTTTCGTGATGAGGACTTGCGCGCTGACCGCCAGCCTGAATTCACTCAGCTCGACCTGGAAATGAGCTTCATTGAAGAGGAGGACATCCTCAGCCTGCTTGAGGAGCTTTTCACCTCCATGGTGGAGACGGTTAAACCTGAAATGCGATTGATAAAACCATTCCCCCGTCTTACCTATACCCAGACAATGGAGCGTTATGGCACGGATAAGCCTGATTTGCGTTTTGGTCTGGAGATAGGAGACCTGTCGGACATTACCGCTCAATCTGACTTTTCTGTTTTTCGTTCAGCTATCGCTGGGGGAGGCAAGGTAAAAGGTATCTGTGCCCCCGGCTGTGCTACCTATACCCGACACCAGCTTGATGAATTGAATAAGATAGTAAAAGTTCTTGGTGCTACCGGTCTAACCACTATCGCACTCGGCACCTCAGTTGGCAGTCTGGACGATTTAACCGTTGAAATGCTAAGGTCGGTGGCAGCCAAATTCCTAACCTTGGACCAGATTAAAGAAATGGCCGGGCGCTTAGGAGCAAAAATGGGGGACCTTTTGCTCATTATGGCTGGTAAGTCTGAGCTAGTCGATATGGCGCTAGATGAACTGCGTCGGGAAATAGGGTATCGGCTTAAGCTAGCTGACCCAAAGATGCTTGCCTTTGCCTTCATCTGGGATTATCCGCTGTTAGAAATGAATGAAAAGACAGAACGTTGGGAGCCAATGCATCATCTATTTACTGCGCCTAAAGACGAGGACGTGCCTTTTCTGGATACCGCTCCAGAAAGGGTACGGGGTAAGCACTATGATATGGTGTGTAACGGATACGAGATTGCCGGGGGTAGCATCAGGATTCACACTAGCCATCTTCAAAGGAAAATATTTAGACTACTGGGTTACACTGATGAAGAGGTTGATGAACGTTTTGGTCATTTGTTAGAGGCTTTTGATTATGGCGCCCCTATTCATGGGGGTGTTGCTCCAGGTATTGACCGCATTGTGATGCTACTGGCCGGGGAGGAAAACATCAGGGAGGTGATTGCCTTTCCCAAGACTCAGAGTGCTGTTGATTTAACATTTAATGCCCCGTCGTCAGTTACCGAGGAGCAGTTGATTGAATTGCACTTGCGTCTGCGGGACGACTAGCTTAAACAAAGCTAAAGGAGAGTAGTAATGGTTGATGTGGATGAAGTGGCGGAAAACATATATCTGATTGACGACCAAGTATGTTCCATCCCTAAACTGGGCGGTGTTTATCTTCTTGATGAGGAAAAGAAGGCGTTAGTTGACTGTGGGCCGCCAAGCTCAGCCAGTGTTGTCCTTGATGGGATTAAAAAGGTTGGTGTTAGACCTGAGGATATTAACTACATAATCGTTACTCATATCCATTTGGACCATGCTAGTGGTGCCGGGGTTCTCCTTGAAGATATGCCCCAGGCCCAAGTAATAGTCCATCATAAGGGAGCAAGGCATCTGGTAAAACTAGCAGAACTAATGGAGAGTGCAACAAAGACGCAAGGTGCTCAAATAATAGCAAAGTATGGTGAGGTAATACCCGTCGAGCCAGAGCGAATGCAGGTAGTATATGATGATGACACCATCAGGTTAAGCGGTGAGCAGGTTTTGAATTTTATCGATGCCCCTGGGCATGCCCCGCATGAGCTGTGCATATATGAGGGGCGAAACGGTGGAATATTTGTCGGGGATGCGGTAGGCTTGTATTTAGCTGACGGTGAAGTTTTGCTGCCATGTCATCCTCCACCTAGCTTTGATGTCGAAGTCTGCATCAACACTATTCAAAGACTGATGTCGCTAAATGCTAGCAGGCTTTATTTCGCCCACTTTGGTGTAAGCAACAGGGTTCAGGAGATTCTCCAGTTGGCTATAGACCAGATCCAGACCTATGCTGGCATGGTGGCTGAAGTAGCTAGGGAGAATGCCCTTGATGGTGTTGCTGAGAGGTTGTCGGCACAGGTTATGCCCACGCTTGAGCCAATTAAAAAAATGCCAGCCGTCTATAAACTTGTAATTGAAGACCTCCTCCCTTTGGGCATTGCCGGTTTCATACATTACTATCAACAAAGGTATAAAGCTGAATTAACTAAATGAGGAAGAAGTGAAAGTAACCAGAGAGAAAACAGAGAATAGCCAGGTGTTTCTAACTATAGAAATGGAGCTGGCTGAGGTCGAAGAATCCTTAGAAAAGTCCTATTATCGCCTGGTTAGCAAAGCGAAAATACCAGGCTTCCGTAAAGGGAAAGCACCCCGGGCTATACTGGAACGTTACATAGGTAAAGAAAGCCTCCTTGAGGAT
The DNA here is from genome assembly GCA_011192075.1 of Dehalococcoidia bacterium. Lineage (GTDB taxonomy): Bacteria > Chloroflexota > Dehalococcoidia > Dehalococcoidales > S120 > S120. The sequence goes on from DUER01000137.1 coordinate 26,822, forward strand.
GCACTAAACCATTTACTCCCTGAAGCTTATGAGAAGGCAATCAAGGAGCAAGAAATTGAGGCCATCGCTCAGCCACAGATTGAAATAGCTCAAACTGACCCTGTAGTATTTAAGGTAACGATACCGCTAAAGCCTACGATTAAACTTGGTGACTATGGTAGTATTCGACTTACACCAGAACCTGTACAAATAACCGAGGATGATATTAACTCAGCTATGGAGCAATTACGCCATCACTATGCTTCCTGGGAGCCTGTAGAACGTCAGGTAGACCTTAGTGATTTAGTAAGTCTAGATGTCCAGAGCAATATAGAGAATGAGCCATTTATAAATCAGAAAGGAGCTCAATATCAAGTCCTTAGTGACCTGCCATTTCCTGCTCCAGGATTTGCTGAGCAGTTATTAGGCATGAAAAGGGATAAAGAGAAGGAGTTTAAGCTTCAGTTCCCCTTGGATTATCCTAGACGTGAGCTGGCTGGAAAAGAGGCTTCATTTCAAGTGAGGGTTACCGAAATAAAGCAGGAGAGACCTCCTGAGTTAAATGATGAATTTGCCAGACAAATTGATCCTGACTTCGAAAGCTTAGACTCACTCCGAGAGCAGGTTACTGCTAATTTAAGGCTCAAAGCTGAGGAGAAAGCCAAGATGGATTTTGAGGAGCAGGTAGTTGAAGCGGTGGTTGACAGTGCACAACTGGAGTTCCCACCAGTTTTGGTGGAAGCGCAAATTAGCCGACTTGTTGATGAACGGTTAAAGTACTGGCAGAGAGGCACCCAGGGTTTGGAAGAGTATCTCAGAAGCATTAACAAGACAGAGGAGGAACTACGGGAAGAGCTACATCCCTTAGCGGTAAAGAGGGTTACCTGGTCACTTGTGTTAGAAAAGGTCACCGAAGAGAAAAGAATTGAAATTAATGATTCTGAGATAGAGGCTGAGATTGAGAGCTTGACAAAAAGTGCTGGGGAGAGTAAAGATGAACTGGAGAAACTTTTAAATACTCCACAGTCTCACGAGTCAATTAAGCAACAGCTACTCATTAGAAAGACGATACAGCGACTGGTGGAAATAGCTGAAGGTTTAGAAAATAAGGAAGACGTAAATGTCCAGTAAAAGTGGTAGCGGGATAGCGAAAACCATTTGTAATATGTGTCCTACCCACTGTGGGATTGATGTTTATGTAGAAAACGGAAAGACAGTAGGGGTTACTGGAATGGAGGAGCACTCGCACCATACCCTTTGTATCAAAGCTGAAGCTATTCCTGAATTAGTCCACTCCAGTGAGCGATTGACCAATCCCTTGAAAAAGGTAGACGGTAGATTTGAAGAGATTTCTTGGGATGAGGCATTTGACCTTATTGCTTCTAAACTAACCGATATTAAACAGAAATACGGGCCTCATGCAGTTGTAGTGCATATAGGGGAGCCCTTCGTTTTCAGCGATACAGAAAGGATGTTAAGACGCTTCAGTGAGCTGTATGGCACACCTAACTATACCACAGGTTCTTCTTTCTGTGCTTTCGCTACCATAATGGGTCAAAGTCTAACGTGCGGAGCGTATATATCACCACATTATTCGGTGGGTACCAAATGTATGATGGTGTGGGGTAAGAACCCTAGCGAGTCTTTTCCTTTGGAAGCAGATGCTATACGAGCCATGCTTGGGAGGGGGGCTAAACTCATAGTAGTTGACCCTAGGGCAACTCCACTAGCAAAGATGGCAGATATTCATGCCCAGATTAGGCCGGGAAGCGATTGTGCTCTGGCCCTTAGCCTGCTAAATGTAATCATAGCTGAAGGACGATATGATAAGGCTTTTATTGAGCAATGGACAATTGGCTTTGACAAACTGGTTGAGCAGGTAAAGGAGTATTCACCGGAAAGGGTTGAAGAAATAACCTGGGTTCCAGCGGAAACAATTAGAAATATGGCTCGTGTGTATGCTACCAGCAAACCAGCCACTATTTCTTCAGGCGTAGCATTAGACCATTCCACCAACGGGGTTCAAACTGTTAGAGCTATTACCACACTGGTAGCTATTACTGGTAACATTGATATTGCCGGAGGCAATATATATAACACCTCAAGGTTCAAGCGTACCAGCTTCAGATTAAAAGAAAAGATTGTTGATAAAGTATCAATTGGTGCTGATTATCCTTTGTTTAGCCGGTATACCCATGAAGAAACAGTAGTGCCAGGTCTTGATGCCATTCTCACTGAGAAACCATATCCAATTAAGGCATTACTAGTCGTTGCCTGTAACCCAGTTTTAACCTGGGCTAATACCAATAAGGTTACCCAGGCTTTTGAGAAGTTGGATTTACTGTTAGTGGTAGACATATTTATGTCTGAAACAGCTAAGCTGGCTGATATAGTATTACCAGGCACTACTTTCTTGGAGAGGCAAGACATTAGAAACTATGAAAGTCATCTGGCTGTGGTATCAAACAAAATCATTAAACCAATTGGAAACAGCAAGGAGGATTGGGAAATATGGGCAGAACTTGGTAAAAGGATGGGTTATGCTGAATACTTCCCCTGGGAAGATAGCGATGAGCTCTTTAAGTATTGGCTTAAGCCATCAGGTATTTCACTTGACCAGCTTAAGCAAAATCCTGGTGGCGTCCACTATGCAGAGAGGGAGTATCAAAAGTATCTTAAAGATGGCTTCGAAACCCCATCTAAAAAGGTAGAGATATATTCAGAACTTATGGGGAAGTTTGGATATGACCCGTTGCCAACCTTCAAGGAGCCTGCCGAGAGCCCGGTTAGTAGGTCAGACTTAGTTGAGAAGTATCCCCTGATATTGACTACCGGAGCCAGAACAGTTAATTATCTCCACTCAGAATATCGCAATCTACCTAGCCTAAGGAGACTTGTGCCTGATCCTTTAATTGAAATTAATTCTCAAACAGCCAGTAGCCTCGGTATAGCTGATGGGGACTTGGTGGAAGTTGAGTCCCTCAGAGGGAGCATTGAAATAAAGGCTAAACTAACCGAGGATATTCAGCCTAAGGTGGTCTCTATCCAACATGGGTGGAGCCAGGCTAATGTTAATCTCTTGACCGATGACGAAGCTCGTGACCCAGTATCGGGTTTTGTTAGTTTTAAGTCGCTGATGTGCCGGGTGACAAAAGTAGGAGGATAAACCAGGTAATAGCTATAAGAGTTTAAGTACTTTGGAGGAGAAACTAAAATGAATAACCAGTCGATGAATGTTATTCCTATGGTGATTGAAAGTAGTGCTAGGGGAGAGCGAGCCTTCGATATATACTCGCTTCTGCTAAGAGAGCGTATTGTCATGCTGGGCATGCCTATTAATGACCAGGTGGCTAATGTTATTGTGGCTCAGCTCCTCTATCTAGAGCGGGAGGACCCGGACAAGGACATAAGCCTTTACATTCACTGCCCTGGTGGTATTATCAGCGCTGGTCTGGCTATTTATGACACTATGCAACTTATACGCCCTGATGTATCTACTATCTGTGTCGGGCTGGCGGCCAGTATGGGGACACTACTTCTTTGTGCCGGGGCTAAAGGCAAACGCTATGCCTTACCTAATTCCACTATTCACCTGCACCAGGCAGCTGGTGGTGCTCAGGGGCAGGCAGCCGATGTAGAAATCGCCGCTCGAGAAATCATGCGAATGCAGGAGCTAATCAGAAATATTATAGCTAAACACACCGGTCAACCGATAGAGAAAATAGCTCATGATACAGACCGAGACTTCTATCTTAACCCTGAGCAGGCGGTAGACTATGGCATTGTGGATGAAATCCTGGACAAGCCAGCAAAAGAAGTAGTCAAGGCTGATGAAGCTGGGGACAAGCCAGCAAAAGAAGTAGTCAAGGCTGATGAAGCTGGGGACAAGCCAGCAAAAGAGTAAACCTTATAGTTGTCTCGAATAAAGCTCTTGGTAGCGATGAGCGCCAGTTTATCAAAGGTGGGGAAACCCTGCCTTGTGCCCAGCTTGGTGATAGAGAACCGAGCTACAATGTCACCCGCTATATCATGGCCAGTAGATTCAATGGTGTATTCATTCTCAGCGTCTCTGAGGTAACCGACAGCCATAGCAGTTCTATGACTAGTCCCTTTGCCTAATTCTAGCCTCATTACTTTGCCCAGGGTAACCGAAATAATATGGCTGCCGTGCTTAAGACAGCTATCAGCTCCAGCGATAATATCCTGCCCGGCCAACTGTCGCATTTCATGCTGGTTGATGAAAAAGAATGTGAGTCCTGTCTAATATGGGATCAAGAGCCTTGAGTCCTTTGGCCGCATACGGTGCTCCGGGAGCAAAGCTAACTTTAACTGATAAATCTAACCTACCTATCAGCTCCAGTAATATTTTGAACTGCCTGTCATCGGCGAATGAAGAAAAGTGAAGCATTCTGGCTTGGTTTTCTTCATGGTATGATAGCCAGAGAACTCGAGGAGTTACTGCTGGTAACTTCTGATAAACATAAGGGCTTTAAATAAGCAGTTAGGGAGGTATTCCCTCATGCCTTCAAACAGCCTTGTCTGGCTCACAAGATGCGGAATATTCTGTGCAAGTTACCCAAGAAGATTGAAAAAGAGATGAAGCCGTTGATAAAGTAAGTATACTATGCCTCAAGCTACAACAAAGGACTAAAACTGGGTCATGAGTTTATTGCTCGGTTCAAGGGTAGGTATACCTCAGGCATGGAATACCTGGGTGAGGATCTGGTAGAGTGCTTAACCTATCTTAGATTCCCGCAGGCTCATTGGAAAGTAATTCGTACCACTAACCTTCTAGAACGGACATTTGGTGAAGGGAAGCGCCAAACTAAAGTGATCCCCTGTTTCCCTACCGAGAGCGCTGGCCTGAGGCTGCTTTATGCCACCCTGATACCAGCTTTTCGCAGTTGGAAGGGTGTTAGGATACCCCTTGACATCTGGTTCGAAATAGAACTGCTGAGACGAGAGGCTTTTGATGAGCCGGGCCAAAAGGTTGAAAAAGAGCTGGTGGCGGTGTAGAATGCTTAACACTGGAGGTATCCAAGCTAGGAGTTTTTACAGGAGAATCGGGACATAACCAAATAATCTCTCTATAATAATTATTGTTGGTGGACCATATCCTACCTTTAGTCCAGATGATGTAAACAATTAGAATTGTTTACATTAGTCTCGGAAAAGGCGAAAAAGCATTGTTGAATGGGCTGATTTGAAATAGAACTGCTGAGAAGAGAGGCTTTTGGTGAGCCGGGCCAAAGGGTTGAAAAAGAGCCGTTGGCGGTATAGAATGCTTAACACTGGATGTATCCAAGCCAGGAGTTTTTACAGGAGAATTGGGACATAACCGCTTCTATTGATAAACGACTCATGGGGTTCATCACAAAATCGCCCCAGTCACCTGATTGTCAATCTCAGCAGTGAGATTATATCCCTTAATAGGTTTGCCCTCAGTATTAATGATTTTGCCCTCTATTATCTTAATCCTGCACTCACTAAAAGCCTTCAGGGTAGAAATTATTAGCGGGAATTCTCTAGCCAGCCCATGCTGCCGAATGAGTTTAAACAAAGAATCTTTGGCATCATGCCTTCTGGGACTATTCGCTGGTAGCTTTTCTATTTCCTGCCAATATCTATCAAACGGTTCACCTTTAATGGGGAAGGTGCAGTAAGTCACTACGGGTCCTTTATCCAGCTCCGAAGTCGCCAGATGCATCATAGCGCCGGTTTGTTTGGCATTGTTTTCTATCAGTTTCAAGATTACTTCCTGCCAGGTTCCTGTGGGTCCGTCCGGGGCGGCGGGGTGAAGATTGAGCATGTCATATTTCTGGCACATCTTGGCACTGACGATGAGCATATAGCCTGCTAGAACACACAGGTCGGGATGGAAGTCTTGAAGCTGTTTCATCACCTCTCGGTCATAATCAAGCCGCCAGGAGGGAGAAGATGTGACCACTGGTTCAGATTCAGAGGGTTTAACCCTGGACTTAAATTTCTGGTAGGAAAAGGTGACCAGTGGAATCTGATAATCCTCGACCATCTTGAGAAAAATGTCGGTAGCCTCGGTCTCACCGTATTCACGGCTGCAGAAGACGAAAGCTATCTTGGCTTCTAATTCACCCGATTTGATGCTGTCCTGTGCCGTTTGAAGAAGTCCCCTTGAACCTTTCCCTCTGCCTGTAGAAAACCAGCCAATTTGATACATTGCGCTATCCGCTAGAACCGCTTTCTTAGCCTTGCCCAAGCACTGGCAAAATGAACTAAGGGAATTGTCCTGCGTCCGAGAATGTTGCCTTTTGCCAACGCCTGAAGGAAGTCATCCTTGCCATTGAATTCAGGCATCTCTACATAGGCGTTACCTATCTCATGAGGGGTATGGGCATCACTACCGGCGCTTCCAGGGATGCTGTGCTTTTGAACAAACATTAGAGCCTTGGTTGAATCCGAGGACAAAGGGCTTCGCGAGTTAAACACTTCTATGATATCAATCTGCTCAGCTAGTTCTTCAAGTATCCTGCCATCTAAAGCAGACCGTCTGAAGGTATCAAAGGGGTGCGGTATGCATACTAAGCCACCTTGAGCCCTGATGCGGGATATTGTCTGTTCTACGGACAGACCGCTGGGTATGGTATCTTTGAGGAACATACCCATTATCTCGCCGTGTGGAGTTAAGATTTCCTCAGCTACAATTACTGTGAAGGGGGTCAGGCTCTGAGCCTTTAGCGCCCCCTCAGCAGTGCCATGGTCAGCGATGGCAATACAGTTTATGCCAATCTTCAGGCAGCGATTTATGACCTGCTCTAAAGACGTATTGCAATCCATTGAGTAATTAGTATGAATATGAAGGTCGGCTTTTATCAATTTCAACTAACCCTCTCCAGATAGTTACCGGTACGGGTATCAACCTTGATAACGTCTCCGGTATTAACAAACATGGGGACTTGAATAGTAATGCTAGTCTCCAGTGTGGCTGGTTTGTTACCGGCGGTGGCAGTATCCCCTTTAAAACCAGGGCCGGTATCAATTACCTCAAGCTCTACAGCAGTAGGCAGCTCTACACCTAGCACCTCATCCTTGTAGCTTGATACCTGTAAAGACATGCCTTCTTTCAAATAGTTGAGGACATCACCGAGTTGAGTGGCGTTTAGCGGCATCTGCTCGTAATTCTCCTCATCCATAAAATAATACAGATTGCCATCATTATAAAGATATTGCATACTCCGGTAGTCAAGATGCGCCCGGATGAACTTCTCGCTAGACTGGAAGGTTCGCTCAGTAGTATGACCAGCATGGATATCATGAAGTTTGAGTCGAATTTGGGCGCTGCCACGCCCCATCTTAATATGATGATAATCAAGGACTTGATACAGTTGTTCGTCTAGTTCGATAACGATTCCCTTTCTCACGTCACCACCACTTATCATATCAAATCCCCCCTAGCTTTTGAAATTACTCTGGCTTTCCCGCTTTCCATTACTGCATCGTCCTCTATCCTAACTCCTCCCCAACCAGCAAAGTAAATGCCTGGCTCAATAGTAAATACCATGCCATCAACGAGATGCTCAGACGACTTGGGACCGAGGCGAGGTTGCTCGTGAGGAGCCAGCCCTATACCATGACCTAAAGCATGTTCAAAGGCTTCACCGTAGCCTGCCTGTTCAATGACTGCTCTAGCCAAACCATCAGCTTGCTCACCTTTCATACTCGCCTCAATTGCAGTCAGTGCTGCTTGCTGGGCTCTAAGGACAGTATCATATACCCTATTGAAGGTATTATCACCTATACCGAGGCAGATAGTGCGGGTCAGATCACTGGAGTAGCCTCTACACCTGGCTCCTATATCAATTATTATTGGCTCACCGGGGTGGATAGTTCGGGACGAAGGTTTAGCATGGGGCATCGCAGAATTGGGGCCGGAAGCCACAATAATATCAAAGGGCATAGCCTCGCTACCCCTCTCTCGCAGGAATTTTTCTATCTCCCAGGCTATTTCCTTTTCAGTCATACCAGCGTGAATTATATCTTCGATGTATTCAAAGGCATTATCGGTTATTTGTACCGCTTTGGTAATAAGCTCGATTTCCTCAGGCTCCTTTCTAGCCCGGAGGAATTCTACCAGCCCGTTTGTGGGGACAAGCTTAAGCTGGGCTTTGGCTTTACTCAATATATCGGTTAACTGCTGATGCATAGTAAAGGTAATATCTCCTGCTTCAAATCCTAACCTGTTAAAGTTTAACTCAGCTACCAGTCTAGGAAACCAGTCGGCTATGTCATTGGTTACCTGGAAAATCTTATAATCAGGGGATTGTATTTTGGCTTGTTCTAGGTAGCGAGAGTCAGTAGCTAAAATTGCATTCTGCGGCGTAATTAGTAGAAAACCTGAGGAACCATCAAAACCTGAAAGGTAATACCTGTTCTCTGGTTGCGATACAAAAATACCATCAATCTCCTTCTCAGCTAATTTCTGACGTAATTTGTTAAGCCTGTTAACTATTGTCAAGCTCACTGTTCCTTTCGTGCGCCATAGGGTGAGCCGATAGATATACTTTTTTCGCCTGACTTTGGGTTACATGGGTATAAATTTGGGTGGAGCTTAGATTAGCATGCCCTAGAAGCTCCTGAACTACTCTTAAATCAGCTCCCCCATCAAGCAAATGGGTAGCAAAAGTATGACGCAGCATATGAGGATGGACCCTCTTGCCTATATCGACTAGACTGGCATATTTCTCTAGTATTCTTTGCACCCTACGTTCCGTAACACGCCCCCCGTAGCGGTTGAGGAATAGGGCACTGATCCGCTTGTTACCTATTAGCTTAGGTCTGCCCTGGCTAAGGTAAGTTTGTAAAGCATTGGCTGCTGGCTTACCCATTAAGACCACCCGCTCCTTAGACCCCTTTCCCCAAACACGGATTTCGCAGCTGTCAAGATTAACCTGCTCCAGATTTATATTTACCAATTCACTTACTCTTAGACCGGAGGCGTAAAGTAACTCCATTAAAGCACGGTCACGCTGCCCTTGTGGTGTGGACAAATCAGGCGCTTCCAGAAGCTGCTTAACCTCTTCTTGGGTAAGGAAAGAGGGCAGGCGCTTGTCTAGCTTGGGTGATGAGGTAGTTGCCAGCGGGCTTGTGGGTATTATTCTCTCCCGCAAAAGGTAGCGATAAAAGGAACGAATAGCCGATAGTTTGCGGGCAATACTGGCCTTGACCAGACCCTGTTCCATAAGGTGCGACAGGTAATCGCGAAAAACATGCTTATCTATTTCATCCAGCGAATCAATCTCCCTGGTTCTCAGAAACTGAAAGAAGCCGAGTAAATCAGTGGTATAGTTGCGTATAGTATAGGGGGAAGCATTGCGCTCCGCCTGTAGGTAGTGAATATAATTATCAAATAACCTCTTCAACTGTCCCCCAATTTGGCTTCGAGACTAGAGATACTTGACATAATATTAAGATGACAAGCCATCAGGCAGAGAATCTAACGGGTAGTTGATTGCCCCCTCATTTTAAAAGCAAAGTTTACCCGGGTTCAGAATGTTATTCGGGTCGAGCTGTTTCTTAACCCTCTTCAAATAATCAGTGTATGCTCCAGCCCGGCTATACATTACTTCTGCCCAAGGACCGTAAGGTCTATCGAAGAAAGCGCCCCTATCGACCAGAACCTTACTGGCTTCCTCATAAAGCTCCTTAACCCGCTGATTATCCACCGCGTCGTCTAGGTTACAGTGGAGGTCATATTCGCAGTATATAGTTCGGGCTCGCTCTATCGGTAGTAAATAACCACCGATGTCACTGGTAGGATAATGATATCTACTTGCCACTTCATAGATAGTTGTCTCTAGTGCTGGTACTGTGTCTGGTCTGGCATGGAACATAAGTCCGTGGCAGGAGCCCTTGTAACCAAACCTCTTCTGCATTCTCCAAGGGAGAAGGACTTCTTCCTTAATAATTTTATCCAGTGCTGGTATATCACCCACAGTGTTCTTAATCTCGAAGCCCAATTCAACAGCAAGGTCTCTTATGTCCAGTTCCTGGTATACCAGCTTCTCCTCGGGGCGTCTTGACCAGCTAGTCAGACAGATAGCCACTGTCCATGGGGGTAGGCTTTCCCTCAGTTTTCCAAACTGAGCTATCTGTTCGGCTGCCCAGGGTTTTGCTCCACGAGTTCCAATGTATTTCCCTTTTCGTAGCTTTTCATCCTGGGTTGGGTCTTCTACCAGGATGGCGGCTAGGTCAAAGCTATTCAGGGCAAARCAYTCCAAWCCCAGTTCCTTKCGCTCGATTCTCTGGATGATTTCKACCGTYCGCTCAACCGTATCAGCGGGTATGAARAGAACCTTTTGAGCGTYGGGCARKGCMAGGAGTCTTATTGCCATCCGYACCACTATTCCAAATGTTCCYTGGGCGCCCATGAAWAGGCGGTAGAAATCTAGGGCAGGACCATCCGGTGCCRWAGCCCGARCCTTCRYASTAGGTGGATGACCTATKGTGAAAAGTTCACCGGTAGGCATTACTATATCATAYGTRCTGAAAAGCTCATTACCGAAKATRAAATCRGSTGCSGTGATRACYGGATTCCGTTCAAKRTARTCGACCAARAYTGAGGCKGATGGWGGACTGGTGATAGGAGYAGCTACYCTTAGATTRCGTTTTTCRAGCTCYGYCTGAAGTTGYGAATARGTTAMYCCRGGTTCAATMAGTGCGTGCCAGTTGCGCTCGTCAATATAATCAATGTTGTTCATYCKTTGCAGGTCTACCAGWATGCCCCCATGATTAGGTAYAGYRCCTCCATGGAAATTAGTACCTGAGCTGTAAGGGATAAYYGGYATCATATGGYTATTTGCCATTCTGACTATCTCTTGRACCTCTTCTRCCTTTCCTGGCCGAGCYACATAGTTTGGTCTTCTCGGCGAGGTGAAACTCTGGTCTCGTGAATAASTRTCCAGGACAAAGRGGTCATCAGAGGCATTATCGKYACCAACGATAGCGGCTAAYTCCTGTAGTATGCTATCACTCACTATTGTCTACCCCCTTTCTTTRGTTATGGTGAGRCATGAAACAGYAATCRTTWGSTNTTTATTCTTCYGGRCGTACTAATTTCCCCGGGTTCATRGTGTACTTGGGGTCGAAGACTTGCTTTATCTGGGCTACCCARTGCTTGGCATTGGGRCCYACCCATTKCGAGGAYATAGTAAGTACCGGCTCCATATAGTAGTAGCCCAAATCGAGYMGGTCTTNTTKGNGAYGTGCGRATGAAGCCATCTATGTTCATRTCACGGGCTGCTTTGACTTCCTCGTAGTCAGACTGGTCAAAGATAGTGTCATCTTCGAAGAAAGCATAATATCCCCGCTCGAAGATATAGACATAGGGGGTCTCCTCGTCGAACATATAATGAGGATGCCTGTTTACTATTTCCTGAGCTCTCTCGTAGAATTCTCGATGGTTATCTATATGACCAGCACCGAGCTTTATGGAAGAAAAGCTACCATGCCTCTGGAAGCGACTACCGCAGCCATCGCAGAAGGCATCACCATGCCAGGTTGACATCTCTTCCCTCAGGTCATCCCTAAACTTGCCGCCAGTGTCCCTGACGATGTCTTTTAGTACGTTCTCCTCATATTCCAACTGTCTCGGCGACGAAATACCGGCGGTAATTACGTACACCATGTGCCTGGGGAAGAACCCCTCCCGCCATCGTTTTTCAGCCATCTCTTCTGTTCTTTGAGTCATGGCAGTGACCCAGCCGTTTGATGCTCCATTAAGATGAGTTCCTATACCGGCGTGGGCAATCTGGTACATTGCTTCGTTCATCGATTCGATATCTTGGTATTCAATGTAATAGATTCTATGGTTATCTGGTAGTGGAGGTTTATCGTAAATCTTTTCCTCTGGCCAGGTACCACCGGCCCAGGGGTGAAGCTTAACTGTCGCCTCAGTGATAATTGCCAGTCCAGCATGATTGGTGAACTCGAAAATCCCTTTGAGGTCGGGACCAGGCCCTTGGCACCAAAAGTTACCACAGTTGGGTATGGTTGCTGAGCCTGTCTTTAAAATATTTCCATCGGGCAGTACCAGAGTAAGATTTACCAGCGAGCGAAGACCAACTCCATAAGCCACGGCACTTTGCCATGTTCCGCTGTTAATGATGTTAGATAAGAGTCCACAACTACCGGGGGCTAGGGGAGTGCCACCGTTCCACAATCCTCTCCTCATGGTCTCGGCCTGAATTCGGGCGAAACTTACGTAGGGCTGGATAGTAGCCGTCATATTACGCTCGTCGATATCCAGAATTTTGTCCATTCTTTTCATGTCTAAGGCGACGCTGCGGGGCTCACTCGGTATAGAAAGGGAAACCATATTGGAACCAGTAATAAGGGGTACGATATTGAGCCCGTATCTATTGGCAATGCGAAGTACTCCCTGAACCTCCTCCGTGCTCGCAGGAAGAACTACCAAATCTGGGATAGATGATGGGTCTTTCTTGTACCTTTTCATAATTGCCGGAAAGGCACCGTCCTTGGCATATGTCTGGCAAACTACAGGGTCATCGCTAATAAAATCAGGACTGACTACGTTAGCTATTGCCTGATAAACATGAGGTTCAATCAATTGAACTCACCTCCTTTTCAAAGCCCCTGCAAGACAAGGTCGAGCAAGTCGCACATTTTAATATTATTTCCTTGCCTCTGGATTGCCTCCCCCAGGTTCTCCTCGCAGTGGGGACAGTAGGTAACCAGGGCTTCAGCACCGGTTGTCTTGGCCTCCTCAATTCGCCTATCTGCCGTCCATTGAGCTAGCTCCGGGTATCCGTTTCTCAGCCAACCACCGGCACCACAGCACCAATTATCATCTTTATTCCTGTCTATCTCTACCAGTTGCACACCGGGTATGCTTCTCAGGATACTCCTCGGTTGTTCGTAGATGCCAGTAAAAGCTCCGGTGCCGCTAATTCCAGCACCGCTGATTCTTCCCAGGTGGCATGGGTCGTGATAGGTCACGGTGAGGTTAATCGGTTTAGTGAGCTTAAGCTTGCCCTCCTGCATCAGCTGGTCTACCAGCTCAAGGATATGGACAACCTCGAAGTTCATCTTATCGCCTACTTCAGGGTAGTCACGCTTGAAGGTGCTGTAGCAGAAGGGGCAGATAGTGACCAGCTTATCTATTCCCATTTCGTTGAACATCTTGATATTCTCTTTGGCGAAAGCGATGAACTGGTCCACATCACCCATTCTGAGGGAGGGGTTGCCACAGCAGCGTTCCCTCTCGCCGAGGACACCGACATCAACCCCGGCTTTGATAAGGGCAGTTACTGCATCCTGAGCCATTTTTTCAGCACCGGGTTCCCTGAGGGGGAAACAGCCGACATAGAGGAGGGTCTTGGTTTTACTACCTGCCTCAGCGGAAGGGATTGCATCAGCTAGTTCGGCAGGGAGACCCTTCATCCAGTTAATTCTCTCAGCGTCGTGCTTTTTATAGGGGTTTAGGTACTCTCTCA